>CAKMYR010000092.1 GCA_929200175.1 uncultured Gammaproteobacteria bacterium | reverse complement strand
CTCTTTATCAATAAAGAGTTAGAAAATCCAAGTATTGAAAAATTAAAAGAGTTTGAGTTTGATGCAACATTAGTTACTATTGGTTTTTATAGGGATGCGTGGCAATTGGCTTCTAGACCAAAAATATTAGAAAGTAATTTAAAAAACTCAGGTTATAAATTATCAGAATTAAATAATGATTTATGGATAAGCACATTAAAAGAAGCCAAAAAATGTCTGATAGAATGCAATGGTAGCTACAAAAGAGGCAAGCAATGGGTAACAACAATCAAGAAAGGTGGTATTCAAAATAAAAAAGAAATGGATGTTAGTCCGCATTTAACTATTCAAACTTATGCTGGAAATATAAACGATTCTATTTTTAATATAGAAAACGAATTGAAAGAGGCATTTATTCGCCTAAATGACGTTTATACCTGGGTTGCTAGTAAAGCAAACTAACAAACAAGAATTTTTAAAAAATATTAGCACTAAATATTTAATTGTATATTAACGCTTTACAAACCCTCCAAGCAAGCATTATGATAAATATAAAAGAAAACAAAAATTAATTACTCACTTCATTTTTCCTTAGTCTGTTTTTTAGCTTTTATTTTAGCATAGCTAATATTTCTCTATTTGCCTCTCTAATTAAGTCCTAATTTTAGCTAAATCTACGGTAGCTAGCGGCTTCTGCTATGTGGGTTTTGTCTATTGTTTTGCTGCCGGCTAAATCGGCAATGGTAACAGCTATTTTTAGAATGCTGTGGTAAGAGCGCATAGACAGGTTAAGTTTGTCAATAATATCAGATAACATTTGTTTATTTTGTTTATTAAGATTTACAATTTTTTCTATTTCATCAGACTCTAATTTTTTGTTTAATTTGCCTTGTCTTTTGAGTTGAATATCTTGTGCTTTTATAACTCTTTCTCTTATAATATCGCTACTATCAACATTTTTTGGATTCTGCTCTAGTACAATTTCTTTTGGTAATGGCAAAACATTTAACACCATATCAATCCTGTCTAATAAAGGTCCTGATATTTTGTTTTTGTATCTTTCAATTTGATCAATACTACAATGACATTTATCGCTACCATCGCCATAAAAACCACAAGGGCAAGGATTCATAGCCGCTATTAGTTGAAAATTAGCAGGAAAAGTAACTTGTTGGGAAGCTCTAGAAAGATGAATTTTGCCATTTTCTAATGGTTGGCGTAAAACTTCTAAAACATTGCGAGGAAATTCTGTTAACTCATCTAAAAATAAAACACCTTCATGAGCTAAAGAAATCTCACCGGGTCTTGGAATTGAGCCACCACCTACTAATGCTACTGATGAAGATGAGTGATGAGGCGAGCGAAAAGCGCAAGCCCTTATTCTTGATAAATTTATTGGTTTATCTGCAACAGAATAAATAGCAGCGCATTGCAATGCTTTTTCGTCTTCAAGCAACGGCATAATTGATGTAATTCTCTCT
This sequence comes from uncultured Gammaproteobacteria bacterium, assembly GCA_929200175.1. Classification (GTDB taxonomy): domain Bacteria; phylum Pseudomonadota; class Gammaproteobacteria; order PS1; family Pseudothioglobaceae; genus CAKMYR01. The sequence continues at coordinate 3,722 of CAKMYR010000092.1, read as the reverse complement.
GCTAACATTGTTTTCCCTGCTCCAGGAGGTCCTATTAAAAGCAAATTATGATTACCAGCGCTTGCGATTTCTAATGCTCTTTTCGCTTGTTGCTGTCCTTTTACTTGAAAAAAATCTTTTTTATGTATTTGTTTATTATTAAATGGCTTTGCTTTTAGTTTTTCAATACCGCTATTTGTTGTTAAAAATTCACATACTTTTAATAAATGGTCGGCTTTATATGCGTTGACATCACTAACCAAAGAATATTGCTCTGATTTATCTTTAGGGATAATAACTGTATTATTACTGTCTTTAGCAGCAATGACAGCTGGCAATAATCCTTCGACATATCTAATATGTCCGTTTAGTCCTAGCTCTCCATAAAATTCAATATCTTTAACATCAATAATTGGCTTGATTTGCTCTGAAGCTAAAAGTACCCCTATAGCTATTGGCAAGTCGTACCTGCCTCCTTTTTTAGGAAGATTTGCAGGAGCTAAGCTAACGGTAATTCTGCCGTTTGGAAATTTGAATTGTGAATTCATCACAGCACTTCGTACTCTATCTTTACTTTCACGAACTGATGTTTCTGGCAATCCAACAATAGAAAAGCTTGGCAACCCTCCTGAAATATGAATTTCTATTGTTACCAAAGGCGAATCTAATCCTTTTGATGCACGACTAAATAATTTGCTTAATTTATTCAAAACTATAATTCCTCTAATGACCAACGCGGTCTGATATTTATTTCATAACTTTCGTCTTTTTGACCTTTTAATAATCTTAAATGTCCAGCTAACGCTATCATAGCACCATTATCTGTACAAAACTCTAATCTAGGATAAAATAATTTAACTTTTAGCTTTTCTCCCATGTTATTTAGTTCGGATCTTAAAGACACATTTGCGCCAACTCCGCCCGCTACTATTAAGGTATTGTGCTTTGTTTGCTCTAAGGCTTTTTTACATTTAATCATTAAGGTTTTAGTAATAGCAACTTCAAAAGCTTTAGCAATATCAGCCTTTTGCTTTGGGTATTTAATAAAAGTATTACGAGCAAAAGTTTTCAAGCCACTAAAACTAAAATCTAATCCCGGTCTATTTGTCATTGGTTTTGGAAATTCAAACATTTTTTCATTACCACTTTTGGCTAATTTAGCTAGCGCCACTCCTCCAGGATACCCTAAACCCATAATTTTTGCTGTTTTATCAAATGCTTCTCCGGCTGCATCATCTAAAGATTCGCCAAGTATTTTATAATCTCCAATATCTTTTACATCAACCAACATAGTATGTCCGCCAGAAACTAATAAAGCTAAAAAAGGCGGTTTTAACTTATTTTGCTCTAATAATGGCGATAATAAATGTCCTTCCATATGATTTACAGCTAAGGCTGGGATATTTAAACTCCAAGCAATGCTTTTAGCAATTGACGCTCCTACTAACAAAGCGCCAGCTAAGCCAGGACCAGCGGTATAACAAACACCATTAATATCCAAAAGACTAAGTTTAGTACTAGTTAATACTTCATTAATTAAAGGTATTACTCTTTGAATATGATCTCTTGACGCTATTTCTGGCACAACGCCGCCATATTTAGCATGTATATCTGATTGAGAAAATAAGCTATTTGCAATTAATCCTTGATTTGAAGAATATAAGGCAATTCCTGTTTCATCACAAGAACTCTCAACACCTAAAGTTATAAAATTACTTTTTTTCACCAATATAAACTCTGCGTACTTCGCTATTTTCTAAAATAGATTTTTTATCACCTTCTGCAATTATTAGTCCATTATTAATAACATAGGAGTGATCGCAAGTATCTAACATCTCTCTATAATTATGGTCAGTAATTAAAACCCCAATTCCTTTATTTTTTAAATGATTAATAATTTGCTGTATATCGCCTACTGAGATTGGATCTACTCCAGCAAAAGGTTCATCTAATAAAATAAATTTTGGGTCTATTGCTAAAGCTCTTGCTATTTCTGTTCTTCTTCTTTCTCCTCCGGATAAAAGCAAGCCTTGTGCATGACGAATATGATCAATATGAAATTCTAGTAATAATTCTTCTAATTTGTTAATTCTTTGTTGTCTGTTTAGTTTTTTATTCATCTCTAAAACAGCCATAATATTGTCTTCTACTGAAAGTTTTCTAAAAATAGAAGGCTCTTGTGGTAAATATCCTAATCCTAAATCAGCGCGTTTATAAATCGGCAATGAGATGATTTCTTTGTCATTAATATATACCTCTCCTTTATCGCCTTTTACTAAACCGCAAGTTATATAAAAACAAGTGGTTTTACCTGCGCCATTTGGGCCAAGTAATCCTACAATCTCACTGCTTTTTACTTGAAAAGATACATCTTTAATAACTTCATACTTACCATATCTTTTACTTATATTTTTTATACTTAAAATATTATTAGACATAAATAATAAAATTCATTATAGTCGTGTGATTTTAACAGGTTAGATTATTATATTTGGCACTAAAAAACAAGTAGAAAGGAAAAAACAAGAAAATAAATCAAATATTATAAAAAACTAAACCAAAAAAATATAACAAACCAAAATACCCAAGAAAAACCTAACTATGTAGCTACAATATCTGAAAAATATGCAATCAAAGGAGATATTTCCGAATCTGACGATATAAGAATTTTTGACAAAACTGTTAAAATAGATAGCAAATATAGAAGACACTAAACCAGCCTTTAATCCAATAAAAAAGATAAACAGTTAGAAGAATAAACTTCCTTTGTTCCAAAATCACCAGTTATAAGCAATAAGCCTTGATTAGTTACCCCTTTACATTTTCCTTTTATTGTTTTTTCATTATCTTTAGAAATAACTTTTTTGCCTAGTAAATAGTCGTACTTATTCCATTTTTTATAAAAGAATTTAAAACCTTTTTGAGTAAAAATATCGCAATACTCTAATATTTTATTAATTAAATCTGCAGTTAAAAATAAATTATTAACTTCAAAGTCTACTATTTGATTTATTGCTACTGCTGGCACTTCAAAATCAAAACTACTATCTATTTTAGAATTTATACCAACACCAATTACTACTGAATTAAATTCTTTTTGTAGCGAGTTTTCGATTAAAACGCCTGCTAGTTTGCTATTGCCAAAATAAATATCATTTGGCCATTTAAGCTGTAATTTATTTATATTATATAGCTCTAGTGTTTCTAAAATAGCAAGTCCAACCATTAAGCTTAATCCATCTAATGATGTCTTAAGAGGAAGTGTAATATGAATTGAAAAAATTATACTTGAGTCTTTTTTACTAATCCATTTTCTATTATGTTGCCCCTTCCCTAAAGTCTGGTGTTTAGCAACACAAACTTTTATATCATTAGAAAATGGAAGATTAGTTAAATAACTATTAGTGCTTGGGATTGAATCAAAAATAAAGCATTTAACATTTTTATTAAGTAATTTATCTAAATTAAAATAATCAACCATACTACGATTAATAATGTTAATGCACAAAAGACAGCCGCTGAACCTATATCTTTTGCAGTCCCAGATAAGGCATGATATTCATCACCTATACGGTCAACTACAGATTCGATAGCAGAATTTAATAATTCTGTTATAAGCACTATAAAAATAGGAATTATTAATAACAATATTTCAATATTTGAGTCTCCAACCCAAAAAGATAAAGGAATAAGCACAACGCTTAACCAAACCTCTTGTCTAAATGCTTGCTCTGATTTATAAC
>CAKMYR010000091.1 GCA_929200175.1 uncultured Gammaproteobacteria bacterium | reverse complement strand
TATTTTTAAGATTAAAATTCATTCCTTTTGAACTAATTTTAATTTCCTTAGATTGATAATTTACCTTCTCTTTAGTTTTAACTATATCACCATCTTCTGAGCTTTCTATTATTAAATTTTTGGTATCAATTGTAATTCCCTTATCTTGATAAATTTTTACCTCGCCTAATAATTGTATAATTTTATCATTTTCCTTTATATCAAGCCCTTTAGAATAAATCTGTAGTTGTTCAGATAAATAAGTTGTATCTTTATTTGAATAATAATGTTTTTGTCCTTTTACTTGATCTATATACAAATCATTAGTTATTAATTTTTTATCGTTGTTTTGATTAATAATTGTTTTTCCTATTAGTTTTATTTGTTTTGTTTTGTTTTTTAATTCCATGCCTTGAGAGATAATTTGGATATTATCACCTTGGTAAATTGTTTTTTTATTGCTAATTAACTCTTGTTTTTTAGTTTTAAATATTAACTCTTCTGCTTGTATATTATGTTTAATCTCATTATTAAAAACAATATCAACATTATCTTTTAATATAAGATTTTTATTTTTGTCATAACTAGCTGATTTTGTGAAAATTTTATAAACTAATTTGGACTTATCATTGTAAGCGCTAAGAGTTAAATCAACCAATAAATTCGGACTATCTTTAAATTTTAAATATTGTTTAGCTTGTACTAGATTTAAAACTTTATTGTCTTTAGTAAACTCTTGAATAGTAAAATTATCGATTTTTTCTACATAATTTTTTATTAAAGGTTTATCATTTTCAATTACATTAGATGAGACTCTATCAAATGAGCTAATTAAAAAAAATAGCAAGACCAAAATAATAGCAATAACTATAATTATTATAGTATTTCGTTTAAATAAAAAATTAATCATTATGCTTAAAACAAATGTTTATAAAAAAATTAATGGTATCTATCCTATAGTTAATGGTGAAAATTTAAATTTAATTGAAAATATTATTAATAAATACTCAGTTACAATTCTACAATATAGAAATAAAAAAATTAATCATTCAAATAATATATCAATAGTTAAACAACTACAAAAACTATGCAATAAGCATAATACTTTATTTATCATCAACGATAATATAGATCTGGCTAAAAAAATTAATGCAAACGGAGTACATATAGGGCAAGAAGATAGCTCTATAGAACATGCTCGCCAACAATTAGGCAATGATGCCATTATAGGGGTTTCTTGCTACAATAGCTTTAATTTAGCTAAAAATGCAGCAGCTAAAGGCGCTGATTATGTAGCTTTAGGCTCATTATTTAATTCTAAAACAAAGCCATTAGCTAAAAGCTGTAAATTAGCTACAGTAACTAAAACCAAAAAGTTTATCAATATACCAATCGTAGGCATAGGCGGGATAAATTTTGATAATAAGCATCAGGCATTTAACGCTGGCTGTTCAGCAGTAGCAATGATTGAGGCCTTAACTAATATTTAATCTGTTATTTCAATTAATTCATCAATTGCAGGACAATAAAGCCTGCATTTAATATTATTATCGTAAATATTTGAAAGGATTTTTTTATACAATAGAAGCTGACTACTATGACTTTCTTTTTGTTTTTTAATAAAATTAGCTAAAGATTCGTTTTGTCTTGGAGCTGCAGTTTTAAAATCAATAATCCATAAAATATCATCATCAATAAACATTCTATCTATTATTATCGTACTATCTTCGGCTGCAAACTCTGCTTCAATTAAAGTTGAGTTTCTTTTTTTAAATAACCATTTAAATTTTTCACTATTTTTTGTATTTTTTAATAAATTTAAAATAAATTTAGCTTTATCATTAATCTTTAAAGGGGGGATTCCAAGCTCTATTAATCTAGCTATTATGCTTTTTTCTGTAGCCAAAAAACTTTCATTTTCATAATATTTATGCACCAAATCTCCTATTAAGCTTTTAAAAATCAAATCAATATTTTGATAATTACCATATATTTTATTGTGTTGTTTTTTATCATATGTATCAGGAGCTTCAAGTTTAATTGGGCGTTTTATCTTCGGCGGCTCTTCCTTAACTAGATTTAAATTATCTTCAAAAAAATTTGCATTGTTAATTACATCTTGAAAAAAAGGCAAAATCTCTAATAAAGCTAAAAAACTTCCTTTTCTGGCTATATACATTTCTTCTTTAGCCTTATTGTCTTTTTTTAATGTGCCTAATAAATGCAACTTACTTTTAGCACGAGTCATAGCAACATATAAAATCCTCAAATCTTCAAATCCTTGCTGCTGTTTTTCTATAAATTTTAAATAGCTATAATTCTTGCTATGATTATTATCATATATTGATTTTATTGGCGCCAATAATAATAATTTATCATCAGATTTTTCGCTGTGAAGTTCTTTAATATGAATAATGGGCTGCTTATCATTATTTCTCGCAGATCTTCCTAGTCCAGGAATGATTACTGTATCAAACTCAAGCCCTTTGGCTTGATGGATAGTCATCAACTTAACTTTTGCTTGCTTACTAGGACTATATATCTCTTCTAATTTTCCTTTAATGGTTTCAATATTTAGTGATTGTTTTTGCTCGCAATCAAAAATAATATTTAAAAACTTATTCTTAATTATTTTTTCTAAAGATGAAAAGCTATTATCAGGACTAAGATTATCAATGGCGTCAATCAATAGCTCTGAAAAACTAAATCTTGCATTATTTTCTACAGCATTAGCTAAACAATGATAAATATATTTACATCTTTGTTGTCCGTCTTTGCTTAATTTTGATAATGTATCGTTATCAATTAATTGCTCATAAATAATTTTTTCATCATTGCTTGCTAAAACCAATAAATCTTTTAATAATAAACCACACCAAGGCGAACGTAATAAGCTAAGCCATGCTAATTTATCACCCAAATGCATTAAGGCCTTAGTTAATGAAAATAAATCTCTTATTAATAAATCATTCTTTAAAGGATTAATATTTAATGCCTCAAAATCTATTTTGTCTTTTTCAAGTTTTTTAATAATTTTTGTTAAATGGGAGCGACTTCTTACTAAAACAGCTATTTCTTTTGAAGGATCTTGTTTAATAGTATTTTTAATAATTTCTAATATTTTTTCTGCCTCTTTGTCATAATCTTTATCTAAAAAAGGATAAAAAGTAACAGCGTTATCATCAACATCTTCTGAGGCAGCGTAAGATTTAGAATAGCTGATAGCCTCTTTGTACATATCGTTTTTTGCTGGGAACATTTTAGAAAAAAACTCGTTATTATTATCAACCACACTTTTGAAAGAGCGAAAATTTTGAGTTAAAGTTAATGAGTTAAGTTTAATGCCGGCAATTCCTTGTTGTTTTGCTTGTAAAAATAATGCTACTTTTGACTCTCTAAAACGATAAATAGATTGCATTGGATCACCAACCAAAAACAAGGTTTTATTATCTTTTTCTTGCCAATTTTTTACAATTTTCCCAATGCAATTAAATTGTGAAAATGAAGTATCTTGAAACTCATCTATCAATAAATGCTCAAGCTTATAGTCCAAAAATAAAGCAACCTCACTTATCTTTGAATTATCATCAAGCGCTTGATTGGCAATGATAGATGCTTGGATAAAATCTTGAACATTTTCTTTTTCAAAATACAAAATAAGTTGTGCTGCACAAATTTTTAATACTTTAGCAATAGTTGTTAATATATTTGTTTCATAATTAGAAATATTAGGATCTGGAAGATTGTTTAATTCAAACAATAAATCTTTTAGTTCGTTATGATTTTTCATTACTTCAAAAAAACCAATTAATTTTTCTTTTTGCTCTGACTTAGAAAACCCTTCTCTTTTGCTTAATGTTTTACGCCATGCTCCTGTTTTAGTTAAACAAATAGATGAAATTTTTAGCCATCTGTCTAGATCTGATATTTCATATCCTGGCATCTTGTCAATTTCTATTTGATCGCTATAAAACATAAGTTTAAAAAAATCATTATTTAGATATTTTTTGGCTGCTTGATTAAGGTTATATAGATGATTAATAATTATCTTATTAGCGCTATTTTGTAAAAAATCACGATTAAGAGTATCGTCTTTGTATAAACGATAAAGCCACTGGTCGCGCATAGATAGCATTTTTATTATAAGTTTATAAAATGTTTCTACATTATTGTCCAAATACAAAAATAGCTCTGCAATTGCATCTCCGTATTCAGGATCATTAATCATAAGTAATGTTTTTTTAGCCGCTTGTTTATACGCCATTTCTGTCTCAAAACCTTGCAAAATCTCTTTATTTGGATTTAGTTGAAATTCTTCTGAATAGCGATTATTAATCACATTAAATAAACTATCAATGGTTATAATTTTAAGACGACTAGGATTTTTTAATAAGTCCCAATTTTTTTCTTTTGAACGTTCAATAACTCTAGCGGCTAAGTCATAAGTGTTTTTTTTATGTTCTTGTTTTGGTCTTTGTTTTTTAGTTGATTTTAAGGCATTTATAATTCTATCTGTAAGCTCTTCAACCGCCTTATTAGTAAAGGTTATAACAAATACATTTTCTGGATTTTTACAACTAGACAAAATCTTTAGGTAGCGTTGCGCTAAAAGCTCGGTTTTGCCTGATCCGGCTGGAGCTTGAACAATAAAAGATTTGTTAATATCTAATGCTTTTTTCCTTTGTGATTCATCTTTATCTTTCATTTTGGTTTTAAAAAAAATGGCAAATATTAAATATATATTTTTATAATTGTATTTTTATAAAAGCTACATTTTATTAGGGACGCTAACACCTAAAATTTGTAAGCCATTTTTAATAACTTGCCTTACTGCAGTTATTAAGTTTAATCTTGAGTTTTTTAGATTTTCATCATCGATTAAAAATTCACAGCTACTATAATAACTATGAAAATAACCAGCTAACTCACGCAGATAATGAGCTAATTGATGTGGTTCGTACTGTTTAGCTGCAGACAATAAAACGTCGTTATATTTATTAAGATGCCTAATTAAGCTTTCTTCGTATTTGCTTTCTAGTAATGACAGATCTGGCTCTTTTAGCTTTTTTATGCCTGCTTTTAAAAGCACAGAATAGATCCTTGCATGTGCATATTGAATATAAAAAACTGGATTATCATTTGTCTTAGATTTTGCTAAATCAATATCAAAGTCCATATGCTGCTCTGATTTTCTCATAATATAAAAAAATCTAGTTGCATCAACTC
>CAKMYR010000090.1 GCA_929200175.1 uncultured Gammaproteobacteria bacterium | reverse complement strand
AGATTAATACTACGATATAATAAAGATTTATTTCTATGCTGGCTAACAACATAAAGTATTATCCCAACCACATAAAAAGATAGCCAAAAACCAATATTAAAAACATTAAAAGGATTTTTTATTAGTACCAAAATTAGAGCCAATCCATATAATTTAAAAAAATTATGTTGCCTTCTTAAAATAATACTTATAAAAACCATGCTTGCCATAATTAACGCCCTTTCGGTAGGGATTGAAAATCCTGCTATTAAGGTATATAAAAAGGCCGCTATAATACCAAAATAAGCCGCTATTATTTTTGCTGGTATTGTTTGCGAAAATTGGTTTAATCTACACCATAAAAACTGAACAATTACAAAAAACAACCCAGCAATAAGACCTATATGTAAGCCAGAAATAACACTAAGATGAGTAGTGCTGGTAGCTTGAAGAATATCCCAATGTTTATTTTGAATAGATGAGCGATCTCCTATAATTAAAGAGCTTATCAAGCCTTTAAATTCTAAATTAGCTAATGATGGATTTATTTTATTTTTTATATATTGGCGTAGTCTATTAACCGATAAACCTTGCTTAATTATTTTATTGTTATTATATTTTTTAACATAACCTGTTGCTACAATTTTTTTCTCAAATAACCATTTTTCATAATCAAAACCTCCCATATTTTGATAACCATTTACCGGTTTTAGCTTAACTAATAATTGCCAAATATCGCCTGCTTTTAATTCTGGGGTATCTTCTCCATACCAAGCTAGTGTTATTTTGCTTTTAAAAGGCTTATGAGTATTAATTATAAATTTATATCTATTATCAGTTTGTACAGGCAAATTATCAATTTTTCCTTCTATAACAATTGGTTTATCAAAATAAATATCTGCTATTTTTGTGTTGATAATATATTGAGAAAACAAACCCATCCAAACAAAACCTACAACAAAACTAATTATAGTAATACTTATATTTTTATATTTTTTTAATGTGATTAGAAAAACAAAAATTAATACTATAAATATCAGCCATTCTAGGCTTGATATTTCTATACTTTTTTTGTTTGAGAATACTATTATTCCCAACATAAAATTTAAAGCGTAGATAAACATATATTAATATTTTTTTTATTAAAAAAACCTTTTAAATTAATGATTTATGGCGGTATTTTTAAAAAGTTTTCCCCTTTTTTTAAGATTTAGTAGCAAAAACTAATATTTATAAATTAATAACTTTTGTCTTTTTTCGTAAGTTATTGATTTTTAAGGAAAAAATTGTAGTGATTAGTTTTTATTCAAAAGCATAGAAAATAGCAATATATAAGAGTTTTTGTTTATAAATATGGAGATATTAACATGTTTATCCACAATTTTTGTGAGTAACTTAAATTGATATTGATATAACAATATTTTTTGTATTTATAAAAATTTTTCTTTGATTATTTTAACTATTTCTACCCCTAATTTTGTTTTACTATTTTTTTTTATTTTAGTTACTGATTTTTTATCAATAAATACTATTTCATTTTCATCATTTTCAAAACCTAAATTAGATTTTGCAACATTATTTAAAATAATAGCATCGCAATTTTTATTTTTAAGTTTAGCTTTGGCGTTTTGAATAAAATTTTCGGTTTCAGCTGCAAATCCAATAGATATAGGTTTTTTATTTAGTTTGCAAACATCTTTTAAAATATCTTTAGTTGGGATTAATTCTAAAATTAACGGCTTAGCTGTTTTTTTAATTTTATGTTTTGTAATATTTTTAGCTTTATAGTCATTTACCGCAGCGCAAGCAATAAATATATCTTGATTTTTAATATTTTCCATCACTGATTTATACATTTGTTCAGCTGTTGTTGCTTTGATATTATCGCATTTATCGTTTAATTTAGTTGTGATATTTCCATAGATTACTGTTACCTTTGCGCCTGCCTCTATGCAAGCATTTGCTATTCCTAAGCCCATTTTTCCACTGCTTTTGTTTGAGATAAATCTAACTGGATCAATTTCTTCTACAGTTGCCCCTAAGGTGATTAATGTATTTTTAAATGTATCTGCTACAAAAGCAGCGATTAGTTTAGGGTCTGCTAGTGTGCCTTGCCCTATATCACCACATGCTTGATTGCCAAAACTAGGGTTTATCAATGCTACTTTTCTTTTAATTAATGTTTGGATATTTTCTTTAACAGTAATATTTTTATACATCTGTTGATTCATAGCTGGAGCTATTATCATTTTGGCATCGCTTGCTAAAACTACATTAGTTAAAAGATTATTAGCTTTTGCATTAGCTAAATCATAAATAGTATTAGCACTCGCTGGAGCTATTAAAATTACATCAGCCCATTTTGCTAATTCAATATGAGTTATTATTGATTCTTTTTCTTCATCCCATAAATTATCATATACTTTATTTTTTGAAGTTATTTGTAAAGATAGTTTGGTGATAAATTTAGCGCCTCCTTGAGTAAGGATAACTTTTACTTGAGCACCAATATCTTGCAGACGGCGAATGATACTAGGTGCTTTGTAAGCAGCAATAGAGCCACTAACTCCAAGGATAATTCTTTTATTAGTTAAAGATTTCACTTTTTAAGTTTGCCAGTTATTTTAATATCATTACCTATTTTTGTTATATCAGTAATATCAATATTTATTTTATCTTGCATTTTATCAATTGCTATATTAATCATTGAATTAGCACTGCTTCCCATAATTATAGGAGCTTTATAAATAACAAATTTATCAATTAAATTTAATTCTAACATTGCCCCTATTAAATTAGGTCCAGCTTCTAATAAAACATTATTTATTCCTTTTTTTCCAAGTGTAAGGAGTATTTGTTTTAAATCTAATTTACCAGACTGATTAGATTTTGCATTATCTTTATTAAAAACTATAGTTGGAGCATTGGCTGAAAATATATTTAATTTTTTATTTTTTATTTTATTATTACTATCAATCACAACTCTTAAAGGTGTTACATTAATATTTTTAAGCCGTACTGTCATTGAAGGATTATCAGCTAAGATTGTATCAGAACCAGTCATAATTGCTTGGTTTTGGGCACGTAATTTTTGTACATCTTCTCTTGATTCTTCGCTGGTAATCCATTTACTTTCTTTTGATGACATTGATGTTTTAGCATCTAAGCTTGCAGCTATTTTGCAAGTTACAAAAGGCAAACCAGTTTGCATTCGTTTAAAAAAGCCACAATTTAATTCTATAGCTTGATTTTCAAGTAACCCAACTTTTACTTTTATTCCTGCTTCTTTAAGTTTTGCTATCCCTTTACCATTAACCAAAGGATTAGGGTCTGTAGTTGCTATAATTAAATTTTTAACCTTTGCATCAATAATTTTCTTAGCACAAGATTGAGTTTTTCCTTGATGTGAGCAGGGCTCTAATGTTGAATAAAGAGTAGTTCCTTTAGCTTGATAATTAATTTGTTTTAATGCGTTTATTTCGGCATGTTCTTTGCCAAATTCTTGATGCCAGCCTTTTGCAATAATTTTATTATTTTTGGTAATTACACATCCTACCATCGGATTTGCATGTACTCCGTATTTACCATGTTTTGCAATTTTTAGAGCGATAGCCATGTTTTTGTTATCATTTATTGAGAATAAATTTTCCATATATAATATATAATTGTCTTTTTAGTATATTATAGCTATATTTTTATAGGGGGTATGATAAGTGGATGAACAGAAAAAACAAGCATTAAAGTCAGCTCTTAGTCAAATTGATAGACAATTTGGCAAAGGCTCTGTTATGTTTTTAGGTAATGATCAAGCTACAACAGATATTGAGTCAGTTCCTACTGGCAGTTTAAGTTTAGATATTGCGCTTGGTATAGGAGGATTACCAAGAGGCAGAGTAATTGAGATTTATGGACCTGAATCATCTGGAAAAACAACTCTTTCTTTACATGTAATAGCACAAATGCAAAAAAAAGGAGTAGCAGCATTTATTGACGCCGAGCATGCATTAGACCCCCAATATGCCAAAAAATTAGGCGTTAATATCGATGAATTATTAATTTCGCAACCAGATACTGGAGAGCAAGCATTAGAAATTACTGATATGTTAGTACGCTCTGGAGGCATTGATATTGTTGTTATTGACTCTGTAGCAGCCTTAACCCCAAAAGCAGAAATTGAAGGAGAAATGGGCTCTTCACATATGGGATTACAAGCAAGACTTATGTCGCAAGCCCTTAGAAAATTAACCTCAAATATTAAAAAAACCAATACTATGGTAATTTTTATTAATCAATTAAGAATGAAAATAGGAGTAATGTTTGGCAATCCAGAAACCACAACTGGAGGCAATGCCTTAAAATTTTATTCCTCTGTACGCTTAGATATTAGACGTATTGGCACTATTAAAAAAGGTGATGAAATTTTAGGCAATGATACTAGAGTTAAAGTTCTAAAAAACAAATTAGCCCCACCATTTAAACAAGCAGATTTTCAAATTCTTTATAATGAAGGCATATCTCTTGAAAGTGAAATAATAGATTTAGGCGTAAGCTGTGGTTTGATAGAAAAATTAGGCTCTTGGTATAGTATAGAAGGCAAAAAAATAGCACAAGGAAAAGACAATGCCAGAGATTATCTTAAACAAAATCAAGATGTAAGCAAAAAAATTGAAGAAAAAATTCGTGAAAAGTTATTACAAAACAAAAAAGACTTAAAAAAAGAGCAATAATAATTGAATGATAAAAACGCCTACCAAGCAGCTTGCAAAATACTAGCAATAAGAGAGCATTCCAGTTTAGAACTTTACCAAAAATTAGTTATAAAAAATTATAATAAAAAAGAAATAGAGCAAGCTCTTACTAAGTTAAAAGCTCAAAATTACCAAAATGATGATAGGTTTGCTAATGAGTTTACCAAAATGCGTTTTAATCAGGGTAAAGGAAGTATTATAATTAAAAATCAATTAGCTCAAAAAGGCATTAAAGAGCAAGATATTTATTTATCAGAATTTGATTTTTTTGCATTAGCAAAATCAGTTAGGGTTAAAAAATTTGGCCAAGAAATACCTAAAAAATATCAAGAAAAAGCCAAACAAATGCGTTTTTTACAATCTCGTGGTTTTAGTTTTGACCAAATTCAAGCAGCGTTTACAACTTAAATGAAATTCATCTTAGAAAATACCGATAATAAAGCTCGTTGCGGTACTATTATCTGTAATAGAGGCAAGATTAAAACTCCAGTATTTATGCCAGTTGGCACCTACGGTA
>CAKMYR010000089.1 GCA_929200175.1 uncultured Gammaproteobacteria bacterium | reverse complement strand
CTATTGCTGTTTGTTTAGGAGCAATATTCTTAGCAGTACCAAAATGTTTAGAATTGCTTGATAATTCCAATATTAAAATTGATAGTACTTTTGTGACTAAAAAATTTGAATAAGGTTAAAAACTATGGATATAAACGAGGCTGATAAAAATCTATTTAGAGATGCAGTTGAGAATATAGATCCACTAGATAAAGATGCCTTATCTGATACTAATCAACAAAATAAACAATATATTTTTCAAGACTATCAACGCACCAATCCTGATAAATTATTAAATAGCCATGATGTAATAAAACACGCTAAAAATGGAGTATCTAGCAAAATTATCAAAAAATTAAAACAAGGTAATCTTAGTTATACTCCTAGTATTGATTTGCATGGTCAAACTGTTGATGAATCTTTTGCATCTTTAGCTAAATTTATTCACTATCACCAACATAAACAATTCATTCAAGTAATTCATGGCAAAGGATATAACTCAAGCAATAATCATAGTATCTTAAAAACTGAAGTAGCAAGCTTTTTAAAAAAACATCCGTCAGTATTAGCATATCATTCCTGCCCACCTAAAAATGGCGGAACTGGTGCAGTTTTTGTTTATTTAAAAACACAAGTTTAAGTTATACTAATATTTTATTTATAAGATTATAAATGTTTAATTTAGATGAAATATATACAGTATCTGATTTTTTAAATCTATGTAACAAAACTATTGAGGATAATATTCCTGTTTGTTGGTTGCGTGGTGAAGTTTCTAATTTATCTAAGCCAGCTTCTGGACATTTTTACTTTTCTTTAAAAGATAAAGATACCCAAATTCGTTGTGCTTTATTTAGGCTAAATAGAAGAAATGTTAATTTCATATTAGAAAATGGCGCAGAAGTATTATTGCGTGCCAGTCCAACTCTATACCCTGCTAGAGGGGATTTTCAAATTGTAGTACAACATATTGAACAATTAGGCGATGGTAATTTAAATTTAGCTTTTGAAAAACTTAAAAATAAATTAAAAACTGAAGGTTTATTTGATCCAATCCATAAAAAACCTATACCAGATAAAATTAAAACTATTGGGGTTGTCTCATCTGTTAGTGGCGCAGTTATTAGAGATATTATAAAAGTAGTAAACAAGCGCTATCCATTTGTTGAAATATTATTATTTGATTCTATAGTGCAAGGTAAAAATTGCGTTAATAACTTAATTAAAGCCATTAATGCTGCTGATAACTATAATAATTGCGATGTCATTATTATTGCAAGAGGGGGTGGCTCTTTAGAAGATTTATCATCATTTAATGATGAATCATTAGCTCGCACAATCTTTAATGCTAAAACATTTATTATAAGTGCTATAGGACATGAAACTGATACTACTATTGCCGATTTCGTAAGTGATATGCGCGCTGCTACTCCTAGTGCTGCTGCGATGTTAGTTACTCCAGATAGACTAGAATTATTAGCAAATACCGATAAATTATATAAACAATTATGTAGTAATATTAAGCAAACTTTAATTCATAAATCTTATTTACTTGAGCAGTTAAAGCTAAAAATTTCAACACCAGAAAAGCAAATTAATTTATTTAATCAAAGACTTGATTATGTTAGCGCTAATATTAAATACAAAATGCAAGCTATTATTAATGAAAATAATGCTAAATTAATTAAATTATCCTCTAGTTTAAAACAGCAATCTTATGTTGAAAATATTAAACATAATAAAAAAATGAATAAATTTTATTTTAAACAAATGCATTATAGAATTAAGCAAATAATTAATAAAAATCAAGTACAATTAAATAATACTGATGATAAATTAACTAAAGCTTTAAGAGTATTATTAGATAAAAATAAAAATAAATTATCAAGCTGTATAAATCTACTTGATAATCTATCTCCGCTAAATATTCTAGCTCGTGGTTATAGTATTACTTTAGATTCAACAAATACAGTACTTATTAATACTAAAAATATTAAAATTAATCAAACTATTAGTACAACTTTAATTGATGGCAAAATATATTCTGAAATCAAAAAAATTGAAAAAACTTAGCCTTTTAATAATAATATTACCTTTAATTACATTTGCTAATGTAACAGTTAAAAATAATCCTATAGTTGGCGGTATTGCAGTTATTGATTTTTATACCAACAACTCTAATCCAAAAGCTTTTTATAATGGCATTCCACTTTATACTCATAAAATAAAAGATAAAAAATGGCAAGTCTTAGTGGGGATACCTTTGCTAACAAAACCCGGTATTAAAAAAATAACAATTGAAAATAACTCAACTGTTAAAGATGTAACTTTTAATGTACTTAAACATAAATACAAAGAGCAATATATAACTTTATCTGGTAAGAATAAAAAATATGTAAATCCAAATTTAAAACATATAGAAAGAATTAAAAAAGAGCGCATTATTCTTACTAAAGCTAGAAAACAATTTTCTAATAAAAATCTAGCAAATGGTAGTTTTATCAATCCGGTCGATGGGATTGTAACAGGGGAATTTGGCTTTAGGCGTTTTTATAACAACGAGCCAAGAAGACCTCATACTGGGATAGATTATGCTGGTAGTATTGGTACAAAAATTAAAGCAGCAGCAACTGGTAAAGTGATTTTAGTTGGTAATTTTTTCTTTAACGGTAATACTGTATTTTTAGATCATGGTAAAGGATTGATTAGCGTTTATATCCACATGGATAAAATATTAGTAAAACAAGGTCAATCAGTAAAACAAGGAGATTTTATTGGCACTATAGGTTCAACTGGCAGATCTACAGGACCGCATTTACATTGGGGTATTTATCTAAACCAAACAGCTGTTAATCCAAATTTATTATTATGACTAAAATAAAATCTAATGTATCTCTTATAAGAAGATTAGGAGCCATTATCTATGATATTTTTTTAGTTTTTTCACTAGTATTTTTTATTGCTGGCATACTTGTGGCAATTTTTAATGATAAACTACAAAATAACTCAATTTTATTTATTATTGTTTGTGCCGTTATTTATTTTTATTTTGCTATATCGTGGATTAAAGGCAGGCAAACTCTAGGCATGAAGGCTTGGAAGTTTCAAGTAGTGCAAAATAATGGTCAAAATATAACTCAAAAACAAGCGTTTATAAGATTTTTATTAGCTATATTTTCGTTTTCTGCATTTGGCTTAGGTTTTATTTATCAAATATTTAATAAAAATATTGCCTTACATGATAAATATTCAAATACTATACTTATAAAAAATTAATTTAATATGATAAACAGTTATTTTTTTAAAAAAACCTTTAGATTATTATTTAATTTTATTAGCAAATACTGGGTTAGCTTTATACTTTTATTTGCTATTTTTACCCTTATTAACCAAAATTTTGTAATAAATAAATTTCCTTTTTCTTTGTATAAAAAACAAAAAATTCTTGAAGAAAATATTGAGCAAAATAAATTATTAGCTTGGCAAAACTCACAAAAAATAAATGATACAAATTTTATTAATGATGAAAATATGGAGATTTTAGAGTCAAGAGCTCGTTATAGATTTGGGCTTATAAAAGATAATGAAGTTTATTATCAAATTAAATAAATTTTCTTAAAAAGAGCTATTTTAATATTTTGGTATAATAAAACTTTGATGCCTAATTAAAATTAATGTCAACCGAAAAATATTTTTTGATTATTCCTGCAGCTGGTATCGGTATGCGTATGAAATCAAAAATTCCTAAACAATATTTAATATTGGAAAATAAACTTAGTATTCTCGACCAAACCTTACAAACCTTACTTAGTATTAAAAAAATTAAATCCTGCATAGTAGCTATTAATAAAAATGATAATCAATTTATAAAATCTAAATTTTATAATCATCATAAATTATCAACAGTTATTGGCGGTAAACAACGCTTTTATTCAGTTATTAATGCTTTAAATTCTTTAAAATCAATCGCTAATAATAAAGATTGGATATTAGTCCATGATGCAGTTAGGCCTTGTATTAAAACTAGCGAAGTTAATAAATTAATAACTCAATTAAAAAATCATAAAACTGGAGGCATATTAGCTACAATAGCAACAGATACTATAAAACAAAAAAATAAAAATACTATTAAAACTATAAATAGAGATAATATTTGGTATGCGCAAACACCTCAAATGTACCGTTTTGATATATTATTAAAAGCACTTGAAAATGCAGTAGCAAAAAACTTAAAAATAACAGATGAATCTCAAGCTATTGAAACTTTAGGGCTTGAAACAGAATTAGTATCTGCTAGCAAAAATAATATTAAAATTACTAACAAAGAGGATTTAAAACTAGCTAATTTTTACTTAAAATGAAGATTAAAACAGGTATAGGACAAGATTCACATGCCTTTGATAATAATGGCAATAAACCTTTAATTCTAGGCGGGATTGTATTTGATAATCACAAAGGGCTTAAAGCTAATAGTGATGGAGATGTTATTATTCATGCACTTATCAATGCTATAGCTTCTGTTACTGGTAAAAATATTTTAGGAAAAAAAACTGACAAGCTTTGTAAACAAGGAATAACAGATAGCTCTGAATATTTAAAACTTGCACTAATAGATCTTGATAAATGGGTAATAGAGCATATCGCTATTGCTGTTGAATGTTTAAATCCTAAAATTATTCCTAAAAAACATTTAATTGAATCAAAGATTGCTAACTTAGTTAATACTGACATTAATAATGTTGCTATTACTGCTACCACTGGTGAGGGCTTAACTTCATTTGGCAAAGGTGATGGTATTCAAGTTTTTGTAATTATTACTGTTGCTAATTATGAATAATTTATATTCTTCAACTAGTTCTAAAATTAAAAATATTTATTTTGTCGGTATCGCTGGATCTGGGATGAGTGGGATAGCTGAAGTTTTACATAATCTTGGTTATAAAATTTCTGGCTCAGACCTTAAATCTAATAACGCTAGTAAAAGACTACAAAAACTTGGCTGTAAAATTAATAGCAAACATCTTGGTAGAAATGTCATTAATGCACAAGCTGTAGTATTTTCAAGTGCTATTGATATCGATAATCCAGAATTAAAAAAAGCTCGTGAGCTTAAAATTCCAATTATGCCACGAGCTGAAATGCTAGCTGAAATCATGCGTTTTAGATTTGGTATTGCAATATCTGGCACTCATGGCAAAACTACAACAACTAGCCTTATTACCCATATATTAAATACTGCAAAATTAGATCCTACATATATTATAGGAGGTATTTTAAAATCTAGTGGAATTAATGC
>CAKMYR010000088.1 GCA_929200175.1 uncultured Gammaproteobacteria bacterium | reverse complement strand
ACATCTTAGAAATAGGCTCGCCTCCTAAAGTCAAAGTTATTGGAAATGAGCTTTACAATAAACAACTTGAAAGCGGCAATAGTATCCATGTACACTTACTGCCACAGAAAAAAAGTGAATCTGGAGGATTTTCGTTGTTAGATGGTGATTTGATTAATATCGGCAACAAAACCCAACAAAGATTTGATGTTCTTGCATTTCTAGTTGATAAAAAAGGGATTATTATTGATTATGGGCATGGGCGTTATAATACTGAATCTAGTTGCACATCAATTATATTTGTTGGCAAATTAGACGGCTGCGACAAGCAAGTCATTAGTGATATATCTTCCGAAGTCCAGGGATTAATTACAACATCATCTGGCGAAGATTTATCAGCTTGGAAATAATTATATCAATTTAGCTTTTTTGATTTGTAGCTACAATACATTAATTTCATCTGCCTTTATTTGTGTTTTATTACTATAAATAAAGTAACTGCTTTTCGGTACTATTGAGAAAGATGTAGAAATCATAATTAATGAAAAATACACTAAACAGAATTAGTATTAAATTTGTTAAATTATCTAAACCTTAATCTAAGTCGATGAATCTTATTTGAATTACTTAAAAAAGAGATGCTAAGGCTTATGTTAAAATGTTCTAATTAAGGGCTAAAAATAAATCATTAATGTTTGTATCCCCTTATCTATATAAATATAATTATTAAAAGTTAAAAACTATGCAAAAAGTAATCTTTATTGGTCTTGGTACCATGGGCTATCATATGGCAGGGCATTTATCAAAAAATAAAAATATTGAATTATCAGTATTTAATCGCACCATAGAAAAAGCACATAAATGGCATAGTGAATTTACAAAAGATATTGTTACCTCTCTTAAAGAACAAATACAAAATTTTGATATTATTATTTTGTGTGCTGGGCGTGATGAAGATATAGAAGAGATATTCTTTGATGCAAATAATGGTATAGCAAATAATATTAAACAAAGCGCAATAGTAATTGACCATACAACCATATCTTATGGCATGACTCTTAAACTTTCAAATAAGTTAATAGCCAAGAATATAAATTTTATTGATGCCCCTGTAAGCGGCGGAGAAATTGGTGCTAAAAATGGCATGTTATCAATTATGGCAGGAGGCAGTAAAAACAAAATAGCTCAAGTTGAACCTATACTTAATTCTTATGCTAAAAATATTACTCATATGGGGCAAGTAGGTACAGGGCAACTTGCAAAAATGGCAAACCAAATTTGTATTACAGGAGTTTTACAAGGTTTATCAGAAGCCTTAATATTCGCTGAAGAAAATAATTTGGATATTGATAAATTACTAAGCGCAATATCAGGTGGCGCTGCTGGTTCGTGGCAAATGGAAAACCGTTTAAAGACTATGCACAAGAAAGAGTTTGATTTCGGCTTTGCAATTAAATGGATGATAAAAGACTTAAGTTATACTTTAAATCAAGCTAAACAAAGTAATTTGGATTTAGAGCTAACACAGCAAGTTTATGAAAAATACAAAAATTTAGCTAACAAAGGCTGTGAGAACTTTGATACATCGGCTTTAGTTTTACACAAGAAAAAATAATAATATTTCTATATAAGGCTCTTTATTTGTTAATTATTTGTTAATTGGCTATACTGATTTTAGTTTTGTATTATTTGTGGCAAGATTTTTAGATAGTGTTTCTAATACAGCATTCAAAATGCTTTAATCTAACTATATGTTGGCGTTTAAATCGTCTTAATAATTGACAAAAATATCATTTATCAAATAATTTTTTTTGAATTTATGCTGACAAAGTTTAATTAATAATGTAATATAGTCACAATTTAGGAATTTAAAAAACAAGAGGATTAATATGAAAATACTACTTATTGCTATTTCTGCGCTTTTCCTAAGCGCTTGTGGTGGCGATGGAAATAATTCCACCACTACTCAAAAAGACGACACAATCTACACCTTAAAACTTGCTGAAACTTGGCCGAGCAATTTTCCAATTTTCGGCGATTCAACTAAAGAGTTTGCTAGGCTGGCAAAAGAAATGTCTAATGGACGCTTAAATATCCAAATTGACTCTAAGAATAAACACAAGGCGCCACTTGGAATTTTTGATATGGTTAAAGCTGGTCAATACGATTTAGGCCATTCAGCATCTTATTATTGGAAAGGTAAAGATCCAAACACGCTTTATTTTACTACTATGCCATTTGGGATGACAGCCAGCGAACAACACGCTTGGTTTGAATACGGTGGCGGTCAAGAGCTTATGGATGAGGTATATGCCAAACATGGTCTTAGATCAATAATTGGAGGCAATACGGGCAATCAAATGGGAGGATGGTTTCAAAAAGAAATTAATTCTATCAAAGATTTACAGGGCTTAAAGATGCGCATTCCTGGTTTTGCTGGTGATGTGATGGCTCGCGTTGGTGCAAAACCAACCAATATTCCTGCAGGCGAACTATACACTGCACTTGAGCGTGGCACAATTGATGCCTTAGAATGGGTAGGTCCATCGCTTGATTTAAGAATGGGATTTCATAAAATCGCCCCGTATTACTACACGGGATGGCACGAGCCTGCAACTGAATTGCAATTCTTAATTAACTTAAAGAAATTCGATACACTGCCAAAAGATTTACAGAATATCTTAATTTCAGCAATGAAACTTGCCGCTTATGATATGTATGTTCATTCAGAATATGCAAGTGCTCAGAATTGGGCTAATATGAAAAAGGAATATCCTAATATCCAAGTTAAGACTTTCCCTAATTCTGTATTTAACGCACTTAGAAAGGCAAATGACGAGTTGTTAGAAGAACGCGCTCAAGCTAACCCAGTTGCTAGCAGAATCATTCAGTCACAAAAAGATTATCTGGAAAAAGCGCGTGCTTGGACTCAAATATCAGACCAATCTTATCTAAACTCTCAATCTAAATAAAACTTGTTTGAGAAAAAATACACACAATGGTTAGAAAATCTAACCATTGTGTTACTTTTGTTAACCATTTTAAATGTATTTGTTGATGTAGTTCTTCGCTATATATTTAATAACTCATCAATTGGTCTGCAAGAAATGGAATGGCATTTGTTTTCTTCAATGTTTTTACTTGGCATTTCATACACATTACAAAAAGACGCCCATGTTAGGGTTGATATTTTTTATGCCAAACTTAACCAAAAAAAACAAGCACTGATTAATATTATTGGTTTTTTTATCTTTATTGCTCCAATTAGTGTTTTAATTACATACTACGGCATTGATTTTTCTTACCAATCGTATTTATTAAATGAGCAAAGTGGCGACCCGGGAGGTCTTAAATATCGCTTTATTATCAAAGGTTTCATCCCCTTAAGTTTTATTTTGGTAATTATCTCTGGCGCTATTTTTATTAAAGATAACTACAAAAAAATGCAATTATGATTGGCATTATTATGTTTTTGATCGCCTTAGCACTACTTATGATAGGCTTTCCAGTGGCATTTACTTTTGCTGGTATTGCGCTTATCTTTGGTGTTTTAACACAAGGAGTTGATTTATTTGCCTTTATGCCATATCGCATTATGAATATAATGCAAAATACCATTTTAATGGCAGTGCCACTATTTATTTTTATGGGCATAATTCTAGAAAAAACCAAACTTGCAGAACAACTGCTTGAGGCAATGGGCGAGCTTTTTGGCAATATGCGTGGCGGATTAGCAATCTCAACTATCTTAGTTGGCTCACTCTTAGCAGCATCAACTGGCGTAGTTGGCGCAAGCGTGATTGCAATGGGAGTTATTTCTCTTCCTGTTATGCTTAAACATCGTTACAAAAAAACACTCTCAACTGGAGTTATTTGTGCCTCTGGCACTCTAGGGCAAATTATTCCGCCTTCGATTGTTTTGATTATTCTTGCTGATGTTTTAGGTGTTCCTGTTGGTGATTTATTTCAAAGCGCGATTATTCCTTCACTAGTCTTAGTTAGTGGTTATATCTTGTATGTTGTTATTGTTTCTTTTCTGAATAAAGAATTAGCCCCTGCTTGCAATAAAAACCAAGATCATAAAAGCCAAATACAAAAATACCTAAAGGCATTTAAGGCAATCATTCCTCCAATTGCACTTATTGTAGCGGTGCTTGGGTCAATTTTTTCAGGTATTGCCACACCAACAGAATCAGCTTCAATCGGTGCTGTTGGCGCTGTTTTATTAGCAATTTTATACAAAAGATTAAATATAAACATGATTAAGCAAACAAGTAAAGAAACCATCAAAATAAGTGCAATGGTATTTGCTATTTTAATCGGCGCAACAGCATTTTCTATGGTCTTTACCTACACAGGTGGTGATACATTAATTGAAGAATTCATTCTTGGCCTACCTGCCAAAGAACTAAGTTTTATCATCTTGTCTATGTTATTGATTTTAATACTTGGTTTTTTTATTGACTTTATAGAAATTTCTTTTATTATCGTGCCAATCCTCTACCCAATTGCACTGACACTTAATATTGATATGGCGTGGTTTGCTATTTTAATTGCAATGAATTTACAAACCTCATTTCTAACACCGCCATTTGGTTTTAGTCTGTTTTATTTAAAAGGCGTTGCCCCAAGCAGCATTGCAACAACAGATATTTATAAAGGCGTGATTCCGTTTATTATTATTCAAACACTTATTCTTGTAAGTATTGTAATTTTCCCAAGCTGGTACGGCTTTGGCTAACAATCCCCATCAATTTTTCTTACTCATTAAAATTTTATAGCTTAATTTTAGCTAAATTACGGTAGCTAGCGCTTTCTGCTGTGTGTGTTAAGTCTATTTTTTTTAAACCCTACACCTACACTTCTTAATAGTTCTATCTGATATGTAAGAGCTCTTGGAGTATCTTCAAATTCAATTTATTTAAAGCATTTCTCTTTTGCTTTTACGCCAGCAGATTTAATAAGATAGTCTCCCTGAATTATATCTTGTTGTTTTTTACCAACCATATCTTTAGCTCTAAACAACATATTTTTACTTAAATCTAAAAGATTGCAAGTTAATTTTTTTAAGAAATAAAGTAAATTCAAGATTGCATTACCAGCATAACAGCCTACATCTAATACGTTTTTTACATTTTTATTGGATTTTGCAGCTACTTCTGCCATCAAGGATAAATTAACTGTAGAATCAACTGTTGTAGCCTGACCTGCTAAAAGATTGGAAAACGATCTACTCCTCCATCATATCTTTTACATATTTCATCAACACTGATTTTTTTTCATACTCTTTTACCCTTTTTAAGTAGTAGACATTAAATTTATTATGCCAATCCTTCATTTCTAAAGGGCTACAGGTTTTTCAGTATATAGCCTAATTTCAGTATAAATCTTGAGGGTGTCTCTAGAATTTACCATTATTAGCCCAGCTTTCAATCGGCGGAATTTGTTCCATATTGTCCCAGTGTTCTACAATTTTGCCATTTTCAATTCTAAAAATATCAAATACTGCTAACTCAGTCC
>CAKMYR010000087.1 GCA_929200175.1 uncultured Gammaproteobacteria bacterium | reverse complement strand
TTTTTTGATTAAAAAAAGACCCTGTTAGATTGCTCTAACAGGGTCCAAATATTAATTTTAACGAATTGGAGGAGCGTATAAAATACCGCCTTCATTCCAAAGCGCATTAACTCCACGAGAAAGATTTAAAGGAGAATCAGAACCAACTGTTCTTTTAAATACTTCACCGTAGTTGCCAACTTGTAAAATAACATTGTAAGCCCATTTATTAGAAAGACCAATCTTGCCACCAAAGTTACCTTCTCTGCCAAGAATACGTTTTACTGCTGGAAGATTAGAGTTCGCATAATTTTTTCTTACATTACTTGAGGTTAGTCCTAACTCTTCAGCATTAATTTGAGCATTTAATACCCATCTTACAATATTAAACCATTGATCATCACCTTGACGAACAACAGGACCTAATGGCTCTTTAGAGATTACTTCTGGTAATACTACAGCAGTATTTGGATTTTTCAAACCAATTCTAATTGCTGCTAATTGAGAGCGATCACTAGTTAATACATCACAACGACCGGCTTCAAATCCACTTCTTGTTTGATCAGAAGTATCGTAAGTAATGGCTTTAAATTTCATACCATTAGAGCGAAAGTAGTCACTTAGATTTAATTCTGTTGTTGTTCCTGCTTGAATACAAACACTAGCTCCATTAAGCTGTTTGGCACTTGTAACGCCTAGGTTTTTCTTAACTAAAAATCCTTGACCATCATAATAGTTTACTCCAGCAAAGTTTAAGCCTAAGTCAGTATCACGATGCATTGACCAAGTTGTATTACGGACAAGCAAATCTACTTCTCCAGAAGATAATGCAGCAAATCTTTCTTTAGCTGTAAGCTTAGAAAATTTTACTTTAGATGCATCACCAAAAACAGCAGCTGCTACTGCACGACAAAAAGCAGCATCAATTCCTTGCATTACTCCTTTGTCATCTACTGAAGAAAATCCTGGCAAGCCACTAGAAACTCCGCATTGAATATGTCCTTTGCGCTTGACATCATCTAATGTTGCTGCGTTTGCAATAGAAAAAGTTGCTGCAATAATTGCTGCAATCAATATTTTTAAAATACTTTTCATAAACACTCCTATAATAATTAAAAAGATAAATACAAAACAATAATATTGTATCTGATTGTCTAATATACCAGTTTATTTTTATTAAATGTAAATTCTTATTTATTAAACTTAAATTGCATATTATTTTATTTAAATTTTTTAAAAACTAAAATCGTTTTCAATAAAAGGTATATGCCCACAATTTAGTATTTTTATTGGTATTTTTTGTGCGCTATAAAATTTTTTGATACCTATGGGTATTAGTTTATCATTTGCACCTAAAATAACTTCTTTTGGTATTTTTATTTTTTCAAATTCACTAATTAAATTAGAGTTTAGTAAAAAGTCTATTCCTTGCTCAAGTGCTTGAATATTTGCTGGATATTTATTTATTAGGTTATTTATAATTTTAATTTGCTCTTTATTTTTAGTTTGTAAGCTCACAAAACGTTTTAATTGCTTGCTTAAATTATTTTTCATAGCATTAGAAAAATTTAAAAAATCACTTTTTTTTATTCCATATTCCCATTCATTACTTTTAACAAATTTAGGAGTAGACGCTATAAGTATAATTTTTTTGATTGGTATTTTATCTGCAATTTTAATAGCAAAAAGCCCACCTAATGACCAGCCAACTAAAATTGGATTTTTAGGTAAAATTTTAATAATTTCATCACGCCAATCATCAATATCGCCATTAACATTATCACTTCTGCCATGTCCTGGTAAGTCAATTAAAGTTATCCGATATTGGTCTTTATATTTATTAGTTAAATTAATAAATACATCAGAATTAAACCCCCAGCCATGTAAAAATACTAGATTTTCACCTAGCCCATAGCTTTTACTATAAAGCATTTTTTAGAGTAATTAATAATTTTTCGATCTCGGCTTTAGTATGATTAGCATTTAAAGTAATTCTAAGGCGTGAACTGTTTTTTGCCACTGTAGGAGGGCGAATAGCGTTTACATAAAATCCAGATTTTAATAATTTATCAGTAATACTTAGAGCTTTTTCATTACTTTTAACAATTAAAGGTTGAATTGCACTTTTTGAGTGATTAATAGGTATTTCTAATTCTTTTGATAATTCATTAAAAAAATAAATATTTTCAAACAATTTTATTTTCTGCTCTCCTTGTATTATTAACTCTAAACTTTTTAAAGCAGCAATACATACAGCAGGACTAATAGCAGTTGTATAAATATAGGGGCGAGATTTCTGGATTAAAAATTCAATAAAATCATAGTTGCCAGCTACAAAAGCGCCCATAAGTCCAGCAGATTTTCCAAGAGTTGCCATGTAAATTGAATTATTAGGAATATCTGGCTCAAATAAACCAAATCCATGAGCATCATCTTGCATAAAAATAGCATCTTTATTTTTAACTATGTTGTATATAGCATTAATATTTGCTTTATCTCCTTCCATGCTAAATATATTGTCAGTAACCACCATGCCATTGCCATCTTGTTTTTTTATTTTATTTTCAAGTGAAACAATATTATTATGTAAATATCTTTGGATTTTTAAAGCAATCAATTGATTAGCATCAAGCAAAGAGGCATGATTTAGCTTATCTTGTAAAACCCAATTTAACTCTTCTTTTAATGCAGAAAATACCCCAATATTAGCCATGTATCCAGTAGAAAATAATATTGCATTTTCTTGGTTAGTATAATTTGCTAGAGCTTCTTGCAATTTTTGATGTGCTTTTGAATGTCCACTAACTAAATGAGAAGAGCCAGATCCAGCGCCAAATTGGTTTAAGCCTTTTTTAAATGCTTCAATAACTTGAGGATGATTTTTCAATGAAAGGTAATCATTTGAACAAAAATTGATTATAGAATCATCAATAATTCTATGTTTTCTATATAGGTTTTGTTTTTTTATAGTTTTGTTTTTTTCAGAAAAATCCATCATTTTCTATTATACTTCTCATATTTTATGTTTTACTTATTCTTAATTATTATAAGAATATAATTTTTCTTTACTAAATTAAATTTAATATGAATAAACTTTTAAACTTTATTTTGCTTTCATTTAAAGAAAGTTTATTAATTTTTATTAATTTAACAAAAATAATACTTCCAATTATTTTAATTTTAAAAATAATTGAGCCTTTTGGTCTAGTTAATTTAATTGCAGATTTATTAGAAACTGCTATGAATCTTGTTGGTCTGCCAAGTTATACAGCTATTGTTTGGGCGTCTGCTATGCTTGGAGGCATATATGGAGGCATAATTGTTTTAATTAATTTATGGAGTGTAGAGCCTTTAACAGTTGCCCAAGTTAGTATCTTGTCTCTTATGATTTTAATTGCTCATAATTTGCCAGTAGAAGTAAGCATTTCTCATAAAGTAGGGTCTAATGCTTGGTTTTCTTTAGTTTTTCGTGTAGTTTGCGCTTACTTTATGGGCTTTGTTGCCTTTGTTATAACTGATTTTTTTAATATTTTTCAGCATGCTGTTGATTTTAATTTTGATGTTGTTGAAATAAATAATGATTGGTACAGCTGGAGTATTAGTCAATTAAAGTCATTTTTTCTGATATTTTTAGTTATTCTCGTACTTATTATTTTTATTAATTTTATGAAAAAAGTAGGGATAGAAAAAATATTACATAACTTATTAAGTAAACCTATTAGCTATTTTTATCTTTCAAAAAATTCTATAAATATTGTTATTATAGGTTTAATGTTAGGCATAGCTTACGGAGGGAGTTTATTAATAGATAATGTTAATAAAAAAATAGTATCAAGAAAAGAGGGCTGTACTGTAATGAATATTTTAAACTTGAATCACTCAGTTATTGAAGATACATTATTAGTTTTATTAGTTGGTTCAACTCTTTGGATTGTTCTTGTTTTTAGGATTATTTTAGGTTTATTACTTTCGTTTATATTTAGTTTAGTATTAAACAAATCATCGCTAGCTAAAAAGCTATTTATTTCTTAAATTAAGTTATTTAGTGGAGATGAAGCTAAAGCATGATTTTTCTTTGCCATTCTGCCAGCTAGAAAAGATTGACGTCCAGCTATTATTGCATGTTTCATAGCCTTAGCCATTAAAACTGGATTTTTAGCATTAGCAATAGCCGAATTCATAAGTACCCCATCACAACCAAGCTCCATAGCTTTAGCAGCATCTGAAGCACAACCAATACCAGCATCAATTAATACTGGAACTTTTGCATTTTGTTTAATTATTTTAATATGAGAAGTATTATTAATACCTTGTCCAGATCCAATTAAAGAAGCTAACGGCATTATTGCTACACAGCCAATATTTTCTAATTCTTTAGCAACAATTGGATCATCATTGGTATAAACCATTACTTCAAAATTATCATTAACTAATTCTTTAGCAGCTACAAGAGTTTCAACTATATTTGGATATAAAGTTTTATCATCTCCTAAAACCTCTAGTTTTACAAGGTTTTTACCATCTAATAATTCACGCGCTAGCTTACAAGTGCGCACTGCATCTTTAGCAGTATAACAACCAGCAGTATTTGGCAAAATTGTAAATTTTTTAGGAGAGATAACATCTAATAAATTTTCTTGCTTAGAGTTTTGACCAATATTTACTCTACGAATAGCAACAGTAATAATATTAGCACCACTTGCCATAGTGGCATCAAAAGTTTGTGTAAGATCAGTATATTTTCCAGAACCAACTAATAATCTTGAATTATAGCTTTTACCTGCAATGATAAATGAGTCTTGTGTTGTCATTGTAATCTACAAAATTTAAACATACATTATATTTTAAATATAAATTATTTTTATACTTATTGTATTGTAGTATTTAAAATATATTTTTTAAATTCTAAACTAGAAATTAATAGTTTTAATTATGCTTTAAATTTTTTTTTGCTAGCATAGCGACTTCTATCCATCCGCTATTTTCTTTAGTAAAAAATTTATTTTTTGTTGTTCTTTTATATTCTAAATCTTTCATAGAAAGACACTCTATAATCTCATAAGGCTTGAGATTTTTGTTTAATTTTTTTTGATAATAGGTTTCAATATTAGGCAAATCACACTTGGTTTTTATAAGAGAAAATACCTGATTGGGAATAGCTGCGTATTCTTTTTTAATTAAAGCTGATGGCTTTAAAAATTCTATTATTAAATAATCAGGATTGACAGTAAATACTAATTGCTTAAGATTTTTTGCAGATAGATAATAACTAATACCTTCAAAGATAAAAAGAGTAGGGCTATTTTTATCCCAGCCTTTATCAATAAGTTTTTGCTCAATTTGTTTTTCTTGTTCCAAATCACAAGTTATACAGTTTAATTTTTTTATCTTAGCAGCTGATAAACATTTTTCTGCCAAATTAAATTTTTGCTCCATATTCTCTCTATCAATTTCAAAAATAGTTACATTAGGATAGATAGAAAGTATTTCAATACTTAAAGGATCAAAACCTGCTCCTGCTATAATAATTTGCAGATTTTTTTG
>CAKMYR010000086.1 GCA_929200175.1 uncultured Gammaproteobacteria bacterium | reverse complement strand
ATGGAGAATTTAACGCTTTTGATAGTAAACAATCTGCAAAGAGTTTGTTGGCTTATAGTTCTGGACTTATTGCTTTTATTGTAGTAAAAATATTAGCCAGTGCTTTTCTGGCAAGAGGAGATACCAAAACTCCTGTTAAAGCTGGAATTATCGCAATGATTGTAAATATAATTCTTAATTTAATTTTGGTTCAATTTTTATTTCATGTTGGCCTAGCTTTATCTACTTCGATTGCAGCTTTTATAAATGCAACAATTCTTTATTATTATCTACATAAAAAATCTATTTTTAAAATATCTTCAAATTTGATAAAATTATTTTTTAAAATTTTAATAGCAAGTTTTATTATGGGAATGTTTATTTTATTTTATTCTCAAAATATTGATTATTCATCTATTAACATGCTAAATAGAGCC
This sequence comes from uncultured Gammaproteobacteria bacterium, assembly GCA_929200175.1. GTDB lineage: Bacteria > Pseudomonadota > Gammaproteobacteria > PS1 > Pseudothioglobaceae > CAKMYR01. The sequence continues at coordinate 5,153 of CAKMYR010000086.1, read as the reverse complement.
ATTGAGATAATTATTACTATAATGTTTTCTATTATGATATATTTTATTGCTTTATGGATTTTAAGAGTTAAAATAAACAAACTATGAAAACTGTAAAATGTGTTAAATTAAATTCTAACTTAGAAGCCTTAGATAAAGCTCCTTATCCTGGAGAATTAGGACAAAAAATTTTTGCTAATGTTTCTAAACAAGGATGGCAATTATGGTTAGAACATCAAACTATGCTTATCAATGAAAATAATCTTAATATGTTAGATGATGATTCTCAAAATTACCTTAAAGAGCAAATGGAAAAATTCTTTTTTTCAGAACAAGGGGCAGATGAAATCAAAGGATATACTCCTAAAGATTAATGGCTAAATTATTTATTATTGTTGGCCCTTCTGGGTGTGGAAAAACATCTTTGGTTAAAAATTTAGTTAAAAAAATTGATAAATTAAATGTATCTATTTCATGCACAACTAGAGTTCCTAGGGCTAATGAAAAAGATGGTGTAAATTATTTCTTTATTACAAAAGATGAATTTATTAAAATTAAAAACCAAAATGAATTTATCGAATATGCCAAAGTTTTTGGAAATTATTATGGCAGCAATAGAAAACATGTTGAAGATATGCTTGTAAAGGGCAATGATGTTATTTTAGAAATTGATTGGCAAGGAGCTAGACAAATTAAACAAAGGTTTGCTAAAGCTATTAGTATTTTTATTTTACCGCCATCAATTGAAGCTCTTAAACAAAGATTAGATGCTAGAAATCAAGATAATAAGGATATTATCAATAAAAGAATGCAAGCTTCTGTCAGTGAAATTAAGCATTTTAATGAATTTGACTATTTGGTAGTTAATGATAATTTTGAAGATGCAATTGAAAAAATATCTAGCATCATATATTCGAAAAGATTAACTTTAGATATACAAACTAAAAAATATAAAAATTTAATTAAAAAGTTACTTAGCACTCAAAATAGTATATAATCCTTTTGATTTTTTTATAATACAATTTCACTTTTTATATGAACAAAAAATTATTGCTTACTACTAATTTAAACAATTTAAAGCCACAAGAATATCCTCCTATTCTAACTGCAGAAGAGGAATATGTTTTAGCAGTTGAGCTCTATGAAAATGGTAATTTAAATGCAGCAAGAAAATTAGTATTATCTCATACTCGTTTTGTAGCATTTATAGTACATGGCTATAAAGGTTATGGATTAGAACAATCTGATTTAATTCAAGAAGGAATAATTGGCCTGATGAAGGCTATTAAGCGTTTTAATCCTTACAAAAAAGTACGCTTAGCTTCATTTGCAGTATATTGGATTCGTGCTGAGATTCATGAATTTATTTTTAAAAATTGGAAAATAGTAAAAATAGCAACTACTAAAGCACAACGCAAATTATTTTTTAAGCTTAAAGAAGCCAAATCGCATATTTATAGCTCATTAAATAAAAAACAAGCTACTTTAATTGCTAATAATTTAGGTGTTCGTCGTAAAGATGTTTTAGAAATGGAATCTCGTTTACAATCAAGTGATATCGGTTTTGATATTCCTGATGATAATGAGGATTTAAATGCTCCTGAAAAATATTTAACAGATACCAATACTAAAACCCCTGAACAATTATTAGTTAATAACGATTCTAATAAAATTCAACAACAGAATCTTTATAAAGCATTATCTATGCTAGATCAAAGAAGTTTAGATATTTTGCAATCTAGGTACTTGAAAGAAGAAAAAACGACCCTAAATAGTCTATCTGAAAAGTATGGAGTATCTGCTGAAAGAATTCGCCAAATTGAAAATGAAGCGATGAATAAGCTGAGAAAATACTTAAAAGATTAAATGTTTTGTGTGCTCACACAACTTTAATTTGAGTAAATAATAAATCAATTTTTAGGAGGAAAAAAAATGAAAATTCGCCCTATTCACGACCGTGTTATAGTTCGTAGAACAGAAGAAAAAAAAACTACTACTAGTGGTCTTATCATACCTGATTCAGCTACTGAAAAACCATCGAGAGGCTCTGTTGTTGCTGTTGGTAATGGAAAAACTAATAGTAATGGCGATCTAGTTCCACTAGATGTTAAAGTAAATGACCAAGTTTTATTCACCCAATATTCTGGTACAGAAATTAAAATAGATGGTGAATCACTATTGGTTATGCGTGAAGACGATATTGTAGCAATTTTAGATTAAATAGGAGGTTAATTAAAAATGTCAGCAAAAGATGTAAAATTTGGATCAGAAGCTAGAAATTTAATGTTTAAAGGAGTTAATACATTAGCAGATGCAGTAAAAGTAACATTAGGCCCTAGAGGTAGAAATGTGGTATTAGATAAATCATTTGGTGCTCCTAATATTACTAAAGATGGAGTTTCTGTAGCAGAAGAGATTACCTTAGAAAATAAATTTGAAAACATGGGTGCGCAAATGGTTAAAGAAGTCGCATCTAAAACTAATGATATTGCAGGAGATGGAACAACAACAGCTACTGTACTTGCACAAGCAATTATTACTGAAGGATTAAAGTCTGTAGAAGCTGGAATGAATCCAATGGATCTTAAACGTGGAATTGATAAAGCTACTAAAGAAGTTGTTGAAAACTTAAAAAAACTTTCGCAAAAATGTGATGATTCAAAATCTATAGCTCAAGTTGGAACCATTTCTGCTAATTCTGATGCTAGTGTAGGAAAAATCATATCTAAAGCAATGGAAAAAGTAGGTAAATCTGGTGTGATTACTGTTGAGGAAGGATCTAGTCTTGATAACGAATTAGATGTCGTAGAAGGAATGCAGTTTGATCGTGGTTATTTGTCTCCATATTTTATTAATAATCAAGAATCTATGTCTGCAGATCTTGAATCTCCTTACATACTTTTACATGATGCGAAAATTTCAAACATACGTGACTTATTACCAACATTAGAAATAGTACAAAAATTAAGTAAACCTTTATTAATTATAGCTGAAGATATTGATGGCGAGGCTCTTGCTACTCTAGTTGTTAATAACATGCGAGGTATTGTTAAAGTTTCTGCAGTTAAAGCCCCTGGTTTTGGTGATAGACGTAAAGCAATTTTACAAGATATAGCAGTTTTAACTAATGGCGTAGTAATATCTGAAGAAGTTGGATTGTCACTTGAAAAAGTAACCAAAGAGCATTTAGGTAGCGCTAAACGCGTTGAAGTAGATAAAGAAAATACTATAATTGTAGACGGCGTAGGCAATAAAAAAGATATTGATGCAAGAATATCTCAAATTAAAGCTCAAGCAGAAACTACAACATCAGATTATGATAAAGAAAAACTAATGGAGCGTTTAGCTAAACTTTCTGGTGGTGTTGCTGTAATTAAAGTTGGTGCTGCTACAGAAGTAGCTATGAAAGAAAAAAAGGCTCGTGTTGATGATGCTTTACATGCTACTCGTGCTGCTGTTGAAGAAGGTGTAGTACCTGGTGGTGGAGTTGCGCTTATTAGAGCAATTAAATCATTAGAAAATCTTACTGGTGAAAATCATGATCAAGATATTGGAATTAATATAACTAAAAAGGCTTTAGAGTATCCATTTAGACAAATTATTACTAATGGTGGTGTTGAAGCGTCTGTAGTTTTAAATAATACAATAAATAATGAAAAAAACTATGGTTTTAATGCTGCTACTGAAGAATATGGAGATATGATTAAAATGGGTATTATTGATCCTACTAAAGTAGTTAGAGCTGCATTACAGCATGCAGCTAGTATTTCTGGATTGATGATTACAACAGAGGCAATGATTACTGAATTACCTCAAGATTCTGCTCCTGCTCCTGCTGGCGGTATGGGAGGTATGGGCGGAGATATGCCTCATGGAATGATGTAATATCATCTTAATACCTACAAAAAAAGCCTTATCCTGTGATAAGGCTTTTTTGTAATATGTTTAAAATTATTTGTTATCAAATATTTTTAATATTCCTTGAGCCTTATGTTTTGTTTCATCTAATTCTCTGTTAGCTAATGAATCAAAAACAATTCCAGCTCCAGCCCTTAAAGTAAGAGTTTTATTTTGTTTAACTATAGTTCTTATTAAGATATTAAAATTCATTTTACCATTGTTACTAATATAGCCTAAAGATCCAGTATAAGCCTGCCTTGGTGCTTTTTCAAGTTCTGAAATTATTTGCATACATCTAACCTTAGGACATCCTGTTATTGTTCCTCCAGGAAATAAGGCTTTAACTATGTCTTTAATTCCAGCGTTCTTTTTTAATTTACCTTTTATATTTGAAACTATATGATGAACATAAGAATAACTTTCTAAAGTCATAATTTCATCTACATTTATACTTCCATATTCGCATACTTTACCTAAATCATTGCGTTCTAAATCTAAAATCATAATATGCTCTGCTTGCTCTTTAGGATGATTAAGTAGTTTATTTTTTATTTTTTCATCTTTTTCTCCTGACTCTCTAGGACAAGTTCCTGCAATAGGTCTAGTTTCTATATTTTGTCCATCTACTTTAAATAAAAGTTCTGGAGAGGAAGAAATAATATCAAATTCATCAAATTGAGCTAAAGCTGAAAATGGTGCTGGATTAGATTTTTTTAGATATTTATAGATTTGTGTAGAACTAATATCAATATCTAAATAATATTTCCATTGTCTTGATAAATTAACTTGGAAAACATCACCTGCTTTAATATAGTCTATAATTTTATTAACTCCTGAAATAAATTTATCTTCATTATCCCAATTAAGATTTCCAGTAATTTTCTTATCTTTAATAAAATTAAGATGAGAAATATCAGATAATATTTGGTCTACTCTGTCATTATCAAACTGGTTAAAAATATAAGTTTTTTTTTCAAGCTTATCTATAATTATAGCTGTTGTAATTTTTACAGCAATTGCTATAGGAAGATTTCCGGTATATAAATTTTTTCTTATAATAGGTTCTATTTGCCCTATTAATTCATATGAAAAATAAACAAACCATCCTCCAGAAAATGGCAAATCACAGCTTTGATTATTTGCGTCGATATTGTTTTGGAGATTTTGCAGAAAATCAAATTCATCCAGATTATTAAGTTTTATGGTTTTTTCTGGAAAGGCAAATAAAATTGAATAACGATTATTGTAATTATCATTAACACTTTCTAATAAAA
>CAKMYR010000085.1 GCA_929200175.1 uncultured Gammaproteobacteria bacterium | reverse complement strand
TTTATGTTGTTAGCCAGCATAGAAATAAATCTTTATTATATCGTAGTATTAATCTTCAGTTAGTAATTAGCATCGCTACAATTCCTTTAATCTCTTGGTTTTTTACTACTGGCTCTACTTTATCACCAATAGCTAATTTAATAGCAATACCGACATTTAGTTTTAGTGTTATTCCTTTATCTTTGCTTGGTGGTTTTTTTGATGTATTAGGATTAAGTTATTTTGCAAATATTATTTTTGCAATAACTAATCAAATTTTAATATTGCTTTTTAAAATATTGGAATATTTAAAAGATTTTGATTTTAATCAATGGAATCATATACAGGCTTCAACATTAGACTTAATTATTTTTATTATCGCTATTTTAATCCTAATATTGCCTAAAGGTTTAAAATTAAGATGGATGGCTGTAGCGCCTTTGGCTCTAATAATTTTTAATCCTCAAACTAAACTTGATGAAAATTTTGCACTAATTACAACTCTTGATGTTGGGCAAGGACTTTCTCATGTAGTACAAACTAAAAATCACACTTTATTATTTGATACAGGCAATATTTATCCTTCTGGATTTAATTTAGGAACAAGTGTTATAAATCCGTACTTAAAATTTAAAAACATTAAAAAATTAGACAAAATAATAATATCGCATAATGATAAAGATCATATTGGAGGATTAAAAGGTGTTTTAAAGGAATTTAAAGCCAATCAAATATTAGCATCAGATTATAAAAAAATTCCGCAAGCAAAACCTTGTATATCTGGGCAAAAATGGCAATGGGACGGCGTTTTGTTTGAAATATTAAATCCAAGTGAACAAAATAAGTTAAACAATAATAATAATTCTTGTGTACTTAAAATATCTACTTTAAAGCATACAATATTATTAACCGCTGATATTGAAATAGAAACAGAAGAATTTTTAATAAATACCATTAAATCTAAATTAGATAGTGATATTTTAATAGTTCCCCATCATGGCAGCAAAACTTCTTCAAGCCATAAATTTTTACAAGCAGTATCTCCTAATATAGCTATAGTTTCTAGTGGCTTTAAAAATAAATACAAACATCCAAATAATCAAATTATAAATAGATATAAAAAATATAATATAGAGGTATTAAATACAAGTTGTACTGGTCAAATTGATATTTATTTAAAAGATAAAATAACTATTAATAAATATAGAGAAAATAATGCGCGCTACTATATGCGACAATGTGCACAAAATTACAAAACTAATTAAAGGTAAAATCTACCTATACAATCCTTAGCTAAATTATTAATTTTGTCAACTAATTCTTGAGTAGGGTCGATTAAATATTCTTTTCCTACATATATGTTAGCTTTAACATCATCAACGGCATATGATATGTTTACGGGACAATTACCTTTATGCTGAGTTAATATTTCAACTAACTTTTCAAAAATCTCATTATGATTAGAATTTAAAGATATTTGCAAACATTTAATATATTTTTTTTTGACTATATCAATATTTTCAATTTGATTAACTACCAACTGCCATTCTTTTCTAAAATTTTTATTAATTTTTCCAGAAACTAAAACAACTTCATCTAAAATTAACTTATCTCTTACTTTATCTACTAAATCATTAAAAATTACTGCATTTAGTTTTTTATTATTGTCTTCTAAAATCAAATTAACTGTACATCTTCCTTGTTGAGAATATATATATTGTAATTTAGCAATCATTGCTAATACTTTTACTTCTTGATTTTTTACAAAATTTAATTCACTAGGTAATTTAGATTTAGTTAATTTTAAGTCTTTTTTGTATTGATCAATTGGATGATGATTAAAATAATAACCAATAACTCTTTTTTCGAATTTTATTATTTCTTTAAACGATAAATCAGTACATTTTAGATAATTTACATAATATTCATTTCTCTTATTTATATCGGCAAACAGATCATTTTGACCTGAATTGTAATCGTTTTGCTTTTGCTCTGACTGTTTTATTGCATTTGGATAGGTTTTAATCAAACTAGCCCTATCAATCCCAAAACAATCTAAACTGCCACTATAAATTAAAGATTCAATAGCACCTTTATTTAAATACTTTTTTTCAATACGCGCACAAAAATCAAACAAATCTTTATAATCTCCATTAGCTTTACGCTCTTTTGTTAATGCGATTGCTAGAGATTTTCCTATGCCTTTAATCGCTCCTAATCCATAAATAATATTTTCTTTGTCTTTAGCATCAAACTCATAACTAGATTTATTTAAATTAGGTGCTATAATTTTTATTTTAGAATTTTTAATCTCTTTTACTATAACTGAAATTCTATCAGTATCTTGCATCATTTCTGAAAGTAATGAGGCCATAAAGGCTGCTAAATAATGAGTTTTAAGCCATGCTGTTTGATAAGAAATATAAGCGTATGCTACTGAGTGTGATTTATTAAACCCATAGCCTGAAAATTTATAAATTAAGTCAAATACTTGATTGGATGTTTTTTTATCAATTTTTTTATCAAATGCGCCTTGAATAAACTTTTCACGCTGATCCTCCATCTCTTTGGGGTTTTTTTTACCCATAGCTCGCCTTAATAAATCTGCATTTCCAAGAGAATATCCTGACATTAATTGAGCAGATTGCATTACTTGTTCTTGATATACAAACACTCCATTAGTAGGCTTTAAAATTGTTTTTAGCATTTGGTGTGGGTATTGGGCTTTTTGTTTATTATGTTTAACATTTATATAGTCATCAACCATTCCAGAATCTAATGGTCCTGGCCTATATAACGCTAATAAAGCTACAATATCATCAAATGAGTCTGGTTTTAATTTTTTCAAATAAGCACGCATTCCCGGTGATTCCAGTTGAAAAATACCAGTAGTATCGCACTTTTGTAGTAGTTTATAAACTTTTTTATCATCTAAGGCTATAGTTTTTATATCAATTTGCTTATCAGAAGATATTTTTTTATTAATTAACTTAATAGTCTTGTCAATTACTGTTAAATTTGATAATCCTAAAAAATCAAATTTAACAAGCCCAAGAGCTTCAATATCTTTCATATCAAATTGTGATACTACAACATCATTATCATTAGGTCCTTTATAAGCCGGGCAAAAATCACTAATCTTACTTGGTGCAATCAATACTCCTCCGGCATGAGTGCCTACATTCCTAACTAATCCTTCTAATTTCAATGATAAATCTATTAATATTTTGATACTTTCGTCAGAATCATATTTATCTTTTAAATCTTTGGAATATGATTTTTCTGAATTATCATCATCATTTAAAGTAAATCCTAATGCTTGTGAAAGTGTAATATTTAAGACATTAGGGATAAGTTTGGCTATTTTGTCAACAAAATTATATGGATGTCCTAAAACTCTACCAACATCTCTAACAACACCTTTTGCCGCCATAGTTCCATAAGTAATAATTTGAGCAACTTTTTCTTTGCCATATTTATCAGCTACATATTTAACTACATCATCACGCCCTTTAGTGCAAAAATCAATATCAAAATCTGGCATTGAGACTCTTTCTGGGTTTAAAAAACGCTCAAATAATAAGCCATATTTAATTGGGTCAATATCAGTAATTTTAAGCACATAAGCAACTAAAGAACCAGCACCAGAGCCACGACCAGGACCAACTGGAATATCATTATTTTTTGACCATCCAATAAAATCAGCAACAATTAAAAAATAACCAGCAAATTTCATATCAATAATAACTGATAATTCAAACTGTAATCTTTTTTGATATAACTCTTTGTCAAGTTTATTTTTTACTATGTATTTTTCTAACTCTTGCTCTGCTTGTTTAGAAAAGAATTCTTCTATACTTAAGCCTTTTGGTACTGGAAAATTTGGCAAATAGTGTTTTTTATTTAATTCAAAGTGAACATTGCAGCGTTTAGATATTTCAACACTATTAGCTAATGCTTCTGGCAAATCAGAAAAAATCTTGGCCATTTGCTCTTGAGATTTTAAATATTGCTCATTACTATATATTTTCTTTCTTCTTGAGTCATCTAATAATCCGCCTTGAGAAATACAAACTCTTATTTCATGGGCTTCGAAATCATCTTGTTGTAAGAACTGTACATCATTCATTGCCACTAAAGGAATATCAAATTGCAAACCTAAATCAACAAATAAATGTAAATTATTTTCTTCATTTATCCGCTTAGTTCTTTGCACTCCAAGATAAAGATTATCAGCAAAAATATCTTGCCAAAACTTTATTTTTTTTTCTGCTTCAATTGCCTTTTTATTAAGCATAAACTGTGCAATATCACTAACTATAGGTAATACTATCATAATTAGCCCTTGGCAATGTTGAGCTAATTGGTTATCATCTACATAAGCTCTATCAACATTTTCATTTTCTAAATAAGATAAAGTTAATAATTGAGATAGGTTTAAATAGCCTTGATAATCTTTACATAGCAATAATAATGAATACTTATGCTCTTTAGATTTAAGTTTTAATTTAGCACCAAATATAGGTTTAATTTGGTTATTTATTGCTTCTTGATAAAATTTAACAGCTGTAAATAAATTATTATTATCAGTCAATGCTATTGACTTCATGTTTAATTTTTTTGCTTTTTCAATTAATTTCGGGATGCGAATTAATCCATTCTCTATCGAATATTCACTATGGCAATTTAGGTGAACAAACTCAGACATTAAATACAAGTATCTTCTGCTGCTCTTATAATCGCCTTAGCTTTATGCATAGTTTCATCCCATTCTAATTGTGGGATAGAATCATGCACAATTCCTGCTCCGGCTTGAACATGCAATATTTTGTCTTTGATAACAGCAGTACGAATAGCGATAGCTAAATCCATAGTTCCATGCCAAGATAAATACCCAACAGCGCCTGAATATATATTACGCTTTATTGGCTCAATTTCATTAATAATTTCCATAGCTCTGATTTTTGGAGCTCCACTTAAGGTTCCTGCTGGAAATGTTGCTTTTAATACATCTATTAAGCTCATATCATCTTTTAATTCAGATTCAATATTTGATACTATATGCATAACATAAGAATAACGCTCAATTAGCATTTTATCTGTAACTTTAACACTTCCAATCTTAGAAATTCGACCTAAATCATTACGCCCTAAATCAATTAACATTAAATGCTCGGCTATTTCTTTTTCATCTTGAAATAAATCTTTTTCTAATAATTTATCTTCTTTTTCAGTTTTACCACGATATCTAGTGCCAGCTAAAGGGCGTAGAGTTACTTTTCTACAATCATCAATCCGAACTAAGATTTCTGGAGAAGAGCCTATAATATAGATATCATCTAAATTAAGATAGTACATATAAGGCGATGGATTAAGCTTTTTTAGTTGGCGATATAATTCAATAGGAGGATTGCTAAATTTAGCACTAAGTCTTTGTGAAGGCACAACTTGCATAACATCTCCAGCAACAATATATCGCTGAATTTTCTTCACTGCGTTTTTATAATTATCTTCACCAAAGCTAGAAATAAAATCCTTTTCACTAATATTATTAGATTTAGTTTTTGCTGGCTTGGCTGGTTGGTTGATTTTAGTTAATATTTT
>CAKMYR010000084.1 GCA_929200175.1 uncultured Gammaproteobacteria bacterium | reverse complement strand
ATACTAATAACTTTGATGTAGTATTTATTTTACTTAGCTTACTGTCAATTTATTCCTTAACATTAATAAGAAGAATTAAAGAATAAATTTATTATGTTGTTTATATTTGGCAATGTAATAACTATTAAATTAATAGTTAATTTTTTTAATGAATTATCATATAATCCATAAAGATTCAATTAGCTCTGCACTTGATAAGGCTAATCAATATAGATCTTTACTTGAGCCTGACTTGGCTATTAGTATTTGTATTGATATATTTGCGGTAGATCCTGATAATCAAGAGGCTTTAGTTATTTATATTTTGGCTTTGACTGATTTATATTCGCATAAAAATTCTAAGGTACAGCCTAAAAAAATTATAGAAGCAATAGCTAAATTAAATTCAGAATTTCATAGAATTTACTATAACGGTATTTTCTTAGAAAGAAAAGCTAAATCATTACTTAAAAATTCAATGTCTCAATCCTTTGCTTATGAAGGATTTAAAGAAGCTATGTCTCAATATCAAATTGCAGAAAAACTTGCTCCTAAGAATTGCTCTGACCCTATTTTGCGCTATAATTCTTGCTTACGAATTATTGAAAAACTTAATTTACAACCTAGAAAGGAATTTGATGAACTCTACTAAAAATATTTTTTTCAAAAAAATAATGACTGTTTTAGGGGTTTTATGGCTTGTATATTTATTTTTCCATATGTTTAGTTTACTTACTTTTTACAATGGTGAGTATGCTTTTAATAGTTTTTATAATTGGTTTAATAATCTTTTTATTTATAATTTTATAGTTTTTATCTTATTTGCATTTTTGATATTTCATGTTTGTGTGGCAGCTTTTAGACAGTTTAAAAATAATAAGAGCAAGGGTATTAATTCTTTTAAGTCGTATGATAAAGATATACCTAGAATAATTGTTTGGGGTAGTGTTTTAAGTTTGTTGGCATTTATTTTTTTTCATTTTATACAAATGAAATTGTTTAATTCAGATGATATATATCAACAAATGCTTAATATTTTTAAACAACCAATTATGTTGTTGATTTATTTTATTGGATTACTTACATTAAGTGCTCATTTATATCATGCATTAACTAATGTACTTCAAACTTTAGGAATATCTTCTAAACAATATAAATTGTTAGTAATATTCTTAATTTTAACTTTGGTAGTTGGTTTTATTTCTATTCCTTTTAGTATTTATGTTAAACAACTTTGAACCTGTAGGTCCTTTAGAAGGGCGTTGGAAAAAACACTTATTTGATTTAGCTTTGGTAGCTCCACAAAATCGCCATAAATATAATATTATTGTAGTTGGTACTGGACTTGCTGGCGCATCTTTATGTGCTACTTTAGGAGAGGCTAATTATAATGTTCATTCTTTTTGTTTTCAAGATTCGCCTCGTAGAGCTCATTCAATAGCAGCACAAGGAGGCATTAATGCTGCTAAAAATTATCAAAATGATGGAGATAGTGTTTGGCGTTTATTTTATGACACTATAAAAGGTGGAGATTTTAGAGCTAGAGAATCTAATGTTTATCGATTGGCAGAATTAAGTAGTAATATAATTGATCAAGTAGTAGCTCAAGGAGTTCCTTTTGCTCGTGAATATAGTGGTTATTTAGCTAATCGCTCATTTGGTGGTACACAGGTTTCTCGTACTTTTTATGCTAAAGGACAAACAGGACAACAACTATTGTTAGGCGCTTATAGTGCTATGAGTAGACAAATAGAAAATGGGTTTGTAACTCATCATTCACGCTCTGAGATACTTGATATTATTGTTATTAATGATAGGGCTCGTGGTGTCATTGTACGAGATTTGATTACTGGTGAAATAAACTCTTATATAGCAGATTGTGTTGTGCTTTGTACTGGTGGATATGTTAATGCTTATTATTTATCTACTAATGCCAAAGGATGTAATGCTTCTGCTGTTTGGCGTGCTTTTAAACAAGGGGCTTTTTTCGCTAATCCAAGTTTTACTCAAATTCATCCTACTTGTATTCCTCCTACATTAGAAACCCAATCAAAATTAACATTAATGAGCGAATCTTTAAGGAATGATGGCCGTATTTGGACTCCTAAAAATATTCAAGATTGTGAAAAAGATCCAAATCAAATAGAGGAAAAAGATAGAGATTATTTTCTTGAGCGTATGTATCCATCTTTTGCTAATTTAGTACCTAGAGATGTAGCTTCTAGGGCAGTTAAACATGTTTGTGATGAAGGGCATGGTATAGGATCTAAAATTAATGGTAAACGCTTAGGGGTATATTTAGACTTTTCTGATGTTATTAAAAAATCAGGAGTAAAAGAAGTTGAAGAAAAATATGGTAATTTATTTACAATGTATAAGCGTATCACTAATGAAGATCCATATGTTACGCCTATGAAAATATATCCAGCACCACATTATTCAATGGGCGGTCTTTGGGTTGATTATAATTTAATGACTACAATTAATGGATTATTTGCTGGAGGAGAGGCTAATTTTTCTGATCATGGAGCTAACAGATTGGGGGCTTCTGCACTTATGCAAGGTTTGGCAGATGGTTATTTTATTCTTCCGCATACAATAGCTAATTATTTAGCTAGAAATTCTTTTGATGAAGTTGATGAAAATCATCCTGAAGTTAAAAAAGCTTTAACAAGAACAAAAGATAGAATATTTAAATTAATGAATGCTCCTGAAGCAGAGTACTCACCAGAATATTTTCATCAAAAATTAGGTAAAATTTTATGGGATGCATGCGGTATGTCTAGGAATAAAACTAGATTAGAGTCTGCTATTTGTGAAATTAAATCATTACAAGAGGAATTTTGGCATAAAATTAAAATTACTGGTACTGATGAGGATTTAAATCAAACTTTAGAGCGCGCAGGAAGAGTGGTAGATTTTATTGAATTAGGTGCTTTAATGTGTAAAGATGCATTAAACAGAGAAGAGTCTTGCGGTTCTCATGCCAGAACAGAATATTTATCTGAGTCTGGAGAGGCTAAAAGAGATGATAAAAATTTTTCTTTTGTTGCTGCTTGGGAATATTTACAAAACAAAGAGCCTGTATTACATGAAGAAAATTTACATTTTCAATTTTTAAAACCTACAGTAAGGGATTACAAATGATTTTTAAATTGCATATTTGGAGGCAAAAAAATTCACAAACAAAAGGTGGGTTTGTAACATATGAAATAGATAATATTAGCGAAGATACTTCATTTTTGGAAATGCTAGATCAATTAAATGAAGAATTGATAACAAAAGGTGAAGATGCAATTGTGTTTGATCATGATTGTCGTGAAGGTATTTGTGGATCTTGCTCTTTGGTTGTTAATGGTCATCCGCATGGTAAAAAAATGCGTACTACTTGTCAGCTATATATGCGTGAATATACAAATCAAAGAGAATTATGGATTGAACCTTGGCGGGCGAATACTTTTACTATAATTAAAGATTTAATAACTGATAGATCTTCTTTTGATAAAATTATTCAAGCTGGCGGGTATGTTTCTATGCATAGCGGATGTGCGCCAGATGCTAATAGTATTTTAGTAGAAAAAAAAGACGCCGAAGAGGCTTTTGATTCTGCAAATTGTATAGGTTGTGGAGCTTGTGCTTCAGTTTGTCCTAATGCAAGCGCAACATTATTTGTTGCTGCTAAAGTATCACATTTAGCATCATTACCTCAAAGTAATATTGGAACAAAAGACAGATCAAAAAAAATGTTAGAAAGAATGGAGTCTTTAGGTTTTGGTAGCTGCTCAAATCATAGGCATTGTGAGAGCGTATGCCCTAAAAATATTAGTATTAAAAATATTACAAAATTAAATAAAATAATTGGGTTTGGTTAAACTATATTATTTATTTAATTATGTAGTATAATTACTTTTTCGAAAAATAATGTCTCTCTATGAGTGAAGATTTTTACAAGTTGGCTCTTAAATACCACAAAGATATATATCCTGGAAAGATACATATTGGCTCAAACAAAAAAGTTGAGACAGATTATGATTTATCTTTAGCTTATACTCCTGGGGTTGCAATACCTTCAATGGAGATTGTAAAAGACAAAAATAAAGTTTATGACTATACGATTAAAGGTAATTTAGTTGCTGTAATTACTGATGGTTCTGCAGTATTAGGTCTTGGAAATATAGGAGTTTTAGCAGCTAAGCCTGTTATGGAAGGTAAGGCATTATTATTTAAAAAATTGGCCAATATAGACGCATTTAATATTGAAATAAATACACAAGATACAGATGAGTTTATCCAAACAGTTGTAAATATCTCAGATACTTTTGGTGGTATTAATTTGGAAGATATTTCATCTCCTAGATGTTTTGAAATAGAAAGGCGTTTAATAGAAAAGTTAGATATTCCAGTTTTCCATGATGATCAGCATGGTACTGCTATTGTAATTGCAGCGGCACTTTTAAATGCATTAGAAATTCAAAACAAAAAACCAGAGCAAACTAGAATATCTTGTTTAGGAGCAGGAGCAGCTGGAATAGCTACATTAAATTTATTATGTGATTTAGGATTTAAAAAATCTAATATTTTATTGATAGATTCTAAAGGTGTTATAAACGATAAGCGTCAATCTTTAACTAAAGAAAAAGAAAATTATGCAAACACTACTAATAAAAATACATTAAGTGATGCTATGGAAGATTGTGATGTATTGCTAGGATTAGCAAAGCCTAATATGATTACAGAAAAAATGATTAAATCAATGGCTGATAAGCCTATAGTTTTTGCTTTATCTAATCCTGAGCCAGAAATTCTACCTGAAAAAGCACATAGCGTAAGAGATGATTTAATTTATGCCTCTGGACGCAGTGATTTTCCAAATCAAGTAAATAATGTTCTTGGATTTCCATTTATTTTTAGAGGCGCACTAGATGCTAGGGCTAGCAAAATTAATCTTGAAATGAAGATTGCAGCTGTTAATGCAATTAGAAATTTAGCAAAATTAGAAGTTCCAAAAAGTGTATTAAAAGCCTACAATATTAAAAGCCTAAGTTTTGGTAAAGACTATATAATTCCTAAAGTTTTTGATCCAAGATTAATTGAAACTGTACCTAAAGCAGTTTATTTGGCTGCTAAAAAAAGTGGATTATTAAAAACTTGATAATAAAGTTAAAAAAAATTAATTTTTTAAAAACATATTTTTTATGCTTGCATGCACATAATATATATGGGATAATTCCAAATTGCTTTTTTTGGGAGGGGTTCCCGAGTGGTCAAAGGGAACAGACTGTAAATCTGTCGGTTCTACCTTCGAAGGTTCAAATCCTTCCCCCTCCACCAAGGAAGCAGAGGATTTGCGGGTATAGTATATCGGTATTACCTTGGCCTTCCAAGCCAATGAGACGA
This sequence comes from uncultured Gammaproteobacteria bacterium, assembly GCA_929200175.1. Lineage (GTDB taxonomy): Bacteria > Pseudomonadota > Gammaproteobacteria > PS1 > Pseudothioglobaceae > CAKMYR01. The sequence continues at coordinate 208 of CAKMYR010000084.1, read as the reverse complement.
GTTCGATTCTCGTTACCCGCTCCATGTGGACAGGTTGTGCTCACCTAGCTCAGTCGGTAGAGCACTTCCTTGGTAAGGAAGAGGTCGGCGGTTCAAGTCCGCTGGTGAGCTCCAAGTGTGTAGTTTATTATAGTATATAGAGTAGGAGATAAGATGGCAAAAGAAAAATTTGAAAGAAATAAACCTCATGTAAATGTAGGAACAATAG
>CAKMYR010000083.1 GCA_929200175.1 uncultured Gammaproteobacteria bacterium | reverse complement strand
TTTAAATATTTTTTTTAATAAAATTAAACTTTCACGAACTACATGGGCTGATGGGTATGGCCCAAAAAATTGATAATTTTTATTTTTATTACCACGATGAAGGCTAACTCTTGGATGTTTATCATTTGTAATACAAATATAAGGATAGCTTTTTGAATCTTTAAGTAAAACATTGTACTTAGGTTGATGTTGCTTAATTAATTGATTCTCTAATAATAATGCTTGAACTTCGGTATTAGTTACAATTACTTCAAAATTTTTAATCTTAGCAACTAAAGTTTTTGTTTTAATATCTTTATGCTCTTTATTAAAATAGCTAGCTACTCTTTTTTTAAGATTACTTGCTTTGCCTATATAAATAACTTTATTATTTATATCAAGCATTTGATAAACACCTGGATAATTATTTAAATTTTTCAGTTTATCTTTGATAAATTTCATTTTCATATTATAATAACTCGCAAACAATAAACCATAAATTAAAATGAAAAAAATTATATTATCTATTTTGTTTTTACAAATGATTATTCCCTTTGCGCATGCCCAAACCAAAACAAATGATTTATCTAATAATGCCTATAATATAAATAATTTATCTGATGTAGATAGACCTGACTCTGCTGTATTAGGTATTATTGCTAATCTTTTAAAATTATTGAAAGAAAATAAAATAGATGAGCTTAAAAAAGAAGCACTTAATAATATTGATAATAACCATATTGCTAAATTAGTATTAAAATCTCATTGGCAAAAATTAACCGATGAACAAAGGATGTTTTTTCAAAATTATTTAACTAGATCTATACTAGATGATTATGCTAGGTTTTTAAAATATAATCCAGGCTTAGACGATATTAATTTTACTACTGATCCTAATATAAGACGAAAAGACAATAAAGCTATAGTTAGATTACTAATTAATATAAAAGATAAACCTTCTATACCTGTTGATTTAAAAATGATTTATGTTAAAAAATGGCGTCTTTATGATGTTGTTTTTTCAGGTATAAGTTTGGTAAAAAGCTATCGTGATCAGTTTAATTCGCAAATAAAACGTAAAGGTATTCAAAGCCTTATTGATAAAATTTCTAAAGCTAATTAATGCACAAATTAATCATCAATGGTGGAAAAGCTTTAAAAGGAGAAATTAAAACTTCAGGCTCTAAAAACGCATCTTTGCCTATTTTGTTTTCATCTATTTTGGCAGATGAACCACTTGTTTTATCTAATATACCTAATACAAGCGATGTTTCTACTACCATTAGGTTGCTTATGGATATCGGAGGTGAATTTATTTTAGAATCAAATGGTGATATGTATGTTGATTCTTCACAAATTAAAAATTTAGTTGCTGACTATAAAATAGTTAAAACTATGCGAGCATCTATTCTAGCTTTAGGAGTAATGTTAGCAAAATATGGTAAAGCAAAAGTTTCATTGCCCGGTGGTTGTGCAATTGGAACTAGACCTGTTAATCTTCATTTAAAGGCATTAAGAGAATTAGGGGCTGAGATAGAAATTAAAAATGGCTATATTTACGCTAGCGCTAACGGATTAGTAGGAACAGAAATTTATTTTGATAGAATAACTGTAACAGCTACTGAAAATCTTATAATGGCAGCAAGTCTAGCTAAAGGAACAACTGTTATTCATAATGCAGCCCAAGAGCCAGAAATTACTGATTTATGTAAATGTTTAAATAGTATGGGTGCAAAAATATCTAATATAGGAACTTCAACACTTACTATAGAAGGAGTAACAAATTTAAAAGGTGTCAAATATTCTGTATGTTCTGACCGTATAGAAGCTGGCACTTATTTAGTTGCAGCAGCAATAACTAGAGGCTCTATTACTATTAATAATATTTGTCATCAATCTATGCGCTCGGTGCTTGGGAAATTAATTGAAACAGGAGCTGATATTAAAACTAAAAAAAATTCTATTAGCCTTGATATGAAAGGAAGAAGACCTAAATCTGTTAATATAAAAACCAGTACTTACCCTAATTTTCCTACAGATATGCAAGCTCAATTTACAGCATTAAATACAATTTCTGATGGATATAGCACAATAACTGAAAATATTTTTGAAAATAGATTTATGCATGTACCAGAATTATCAAGAATGGGCGCTAATTTAAGCTTAGAGGGTAATACTGTTATTTGTAAAGGAGTTGAATCATTAACAGGTACCAATTTAATGGCTACTGATTTAAGGGCTTCAGCATCATTAGTATTAGCGGGATTAATAGCTAAAGGCACTACTACTATAGAGCGGGTTTATCACTTAGATCGTGGTTATGAAACTATCGAAGAAAAATTAAAACTATTAGGCGCTGATATTGAAAGAGTACAAGATTAAAATAATAATAAAATCATGTTAACTATAGCATTATCTAAAGGTAGAATTTTACAACAAACCTTGCCTTTGCTTGAAAAATCAGGAATAGAAATTAATAATATAAATTCTAGAAAATTAGTTTTAAATACTAATTTAAATGAGATTAAGGTAATAATTATTCGTGCTACAGATGTTCCAATATTTGTCCAACATGGAGTAGCTGACATAGGTGTTACTGGTAAAGATATGTTAATAGAACATGGGGCTAATGGAGTATTTGAATTATTAGATTTAAAAATAGCAAAATGTAAATTAATGATTGCTTCTGAACCTGAGAAAAAATTACAAAAAAATACTTTAAAAATTGCAACAAAATATATTGAAGCAACTAAAAATCATTTTGAAAATAAATCTCAACAAGTTGAAATTATAAAACTAAACGGAGCAATTGAATTAGCCCCTAAAATTGGTTTATCTGATTGTATTGTTGATTTAGTTGCTACTGGAAATACATTAAAGGCTAATGGGCTTGTAGCTGTTGAAAATATTATGGATATTAGCTCAAGATTAATAGTTAATACTGCTGCATTTAAAACTAAAAATGCCGAAATTAAAAAATTAGTAGAAACAATTAACAAAATAATATGATTACTCTATTATCTTCGCAACAAAGTGATTTTAATCAACGATTATTAAAATTATTATCTTGGGAAAGTGTTGCTAAAGAATCTGTAATAAAAGATGTTAATGATATTATTAATAATGTTCGTATTAATGGAGATAAATCTTTAATTGATTATTCAGTTAAATTTGACAATGTAAAAGCTAATTCAATAGCTGATTTAATAATTGATAAAAATACATTAAAAAATGCTTTTGATTCGCTTGATAATAAAAGTAAATCAGCTTTAGAAAAGGCGACCGATAGAATCAATAATTACCATAAAAAACAAATCCAAAAAACTTGGACTTATAAAGAGAAAGACGGAACTATTTTAGGGCAAAAAATTACAGCGATTGCTAATGTGGGTTTATATGTGCCGGGAGGAAAGGCATCTTATCCATCATCAGTTTTAATGAATGCAATTCCAGCTAAGGTTGCTGGAGTTAAAAATATTGTAATGACTACCCCAACTCCAAATAACTATATTAATCCTTTAGTGTTAGCTGCTGCTTATATTTCTGGGGTAGATAAAATATTTACTATAGGTGGAGCACAAGCCATTGCTGCATTAGCATATGGCACAAAAACTATACCAAAAGTAGACAAAATAGTTGGTCCTGGAAACATATATGTAGCAGTTGCTAAACATTTAGTATTTGGCCAAGTTGGGATAGACATGATAGCAGGCCCAAGTGAAATTTTAATTATTTGTGATGGTAAGGCTAATCCAGATTGGATTGCTATGGATTTATTTTCTCAAGCAGAACATGATGAGGATGCGCAATCTATCTTGTTATCTGATGATGATGAATTTATCTTGCAAGTAAGAAAAAGTATTGAAAAACTATTACCATCAATGAAAAGAAAGGAAATTATAAAAACTTCTCTTAAAAATAGAGGTGCCTTAATTAAAACCAAAAACATAAATGAAGCTATTGAAATAGCTAATCAAATATCTCCAGAACATCTACAACTAATTGTAGAAAATCCAGAATCATTTCAAGATAAAATAAAAAATGCTGGTGCTATTTTTATAGGAAAGTATAGTTGTGAAGCTTTAGGTGATTATTGTGCTGGCCCAAATCATGTATTACCAACATCTGGGACTGCTAGATTCTCATCACCTTTAGGTGTTTATGATTTTCAAAAAAAATCTAGCTTGATAAATATATCTAAAATAAAAGCTGATGAATTAGGAAAAATAACCGCAACTCTAGCTCAAAAAGAAGGCCTAGATGCACATGCTAGATCTGCTCTTTATAGATTAAAAAGTTAATTTAGATAAATAAAATTATTAAATAATATAAAAATAAAAAATGAATAAAAATATCCAAGTAATAAAACGTAAAGGCAAAAAAGAACCAATAGACATGGATAAAATCCATCGTGTTGTAAATTGGGCATCTGAAGGATTAAAAAATGTTAGTGTCTCTCAAGTTGAAATAAATGCACAACTAGCTTTTTTTGATGGCATTAAAACATCAGATATTCATGAAACAATAATTAAATCAGCAGCTGATTTAATCTCTACTAAAGCTCCAGATTATCAATATTTAGCAGCTAGATTAGCTATTTTCCATTTAAGAAAAAAAGCATTTAAACAATTTAAACCCACTTCTTTATTTAAACATATTACAAAATTAGTTAAATTAGATGTTTATGATAAAGAGATTCTCGAAAAATGGACAAAAGAGCAAATAGATGAATTAGATAAATATGTTGATCATAATCGTGATATGAAATTTTCTTATTCTGCAGTTAAACAACTAGAAGGAAAATATTTAGTACAAAATAGAGTAACTGGACAAGTTTATGAATCTCCACAACAGCTATACTTGTTAGTTAGTATGTGTTTATTTCAAGAATATAAAAATAATAAACGCATGGATATGGTTAAAAAATTCTATGATTTTTTATCTACATTTAAAATATCTCTTCCTACTCCAATTATGGCAGGAGTTCGTACCCCTACTCGTCAATTTTCATCTTGTGTATTAATTGAAGCTGATGATGATTTAGATTCAATTAATGCAACTGCTGGAACCATAGTTAAATATGTCTCTCAAAGGGCTGGTATTGGTGTTAATGCGGGTAAAATTCGTGCAATCGGTAGCCATATTCGTAAAGGCGAAGCTATCCATACTGGCTGTATTCCATTTTATAAACATTTTCATTCTGCTGTTAAATCTTGCTCTCAAGGCGGAGTTAGAGGAGGAGCAGCTACTGTTTTTTATCCATTATGGCATTTAGAGGTTGAAAGTTTATTAGTACTTAAAAATAATACTGGCACTGATGAAAATCGTATTCGCCATCTTGATTATGGAGTCCAATTTAATGGCTTAATGTACAAGAGATTTCTAGCTGATGGTGATATAACATTATTTTCTCCGCATGATGTTCCTGATTTGTATGATTCATTTTTTAGTGACCAAGATAAATTCGACAAACTTTATGAAAAATATGAAAAAGATAATAACATAAGAAAAAAAAGCATTAGTGCAAGAAATTTATTTGCTAAATTTATGCAAGAACGAGCTAATACTGGACGTATTTATTTACAAAATGTTGATCATTGTAATACTCATAGTTCATTTGATGCTAATAAAGCGCCTATTAA
>CAKMYR010000082.1 GCA_929200175.1 uncultured Gammaproteobacteria bacterium | reverse complement strand
CCTACAATAGCGCCTAATAAACCACCTATAATTCTAGCTGGCTCTTTGTCTTTTTCTCCACCTACAGCATTTTCAGCAATAGAAGCACCAAGGACTCCGCCAACTCCAGCACCTAATGCTTGAGAACCGGATATTTTAATTCGTTTAATTGATAAAATTATTCCTTCTGCTACGCTAGATATTTTTCCTTTTTCTGCACTAGAATAAACATTAGCATCGCTTTGATCTTCAGTAAAACGATTAACTGAAGATGAATTATCAAGACCACAAGAAGATAAGATTAATGAAAATAAAGTTATTAAAGTAATTTTTTTAATATTCATATTGATAATACCTCCATTTATTAATTAATTTAAGCTTGATTTTACGCGCTCAGCAATTTTAGAAAAAGACATTTTATCAAAAATAGCAATTTCTGATAAAATTTTGCGATTAATGATTATGCCAGCTTTATTCATTCCGTTAATCATTTGTGAATAACTCAAACCATTATTACGAGCTTCAGCATTTATACGAGTAATCCATAATCTACGAAATTGTCTTTTTCTTTGACGACGATCTCGATAAGAATATTGTCCAGCTCTTATTACTGCTTGCTTAACTACTTTATAAACCTTAGATCTTGCCCCATAATAACCTTTTGCTTGTTTTAAAACTTTTTTATGTTTGGCATGTGTTTGCACACCTCTTGAGATTCTTGCCATTTTTTTAGACTCCTATTAACTATATGGTAACATTTTACGAACTACTGGAACATCAAACTTATCAATACTATCTGGCGAACGCAAATTACGTTTTCTAGCAGTACTTTTTTTAGTTAAAAGATGGCGTAAATGAGAATGTTTACATTTATAACCGCCTGATGTTTTTCTAAAACGTTTTGCAGCACTACTATTAGATTTTAATTTTGGCATTTTTCCACTCCTTTAAACTAATCAATTAGTTTATTTTTTTGACTTAGGTGCCAACAGCATGCCAAGCTGACGACCTTCCATTTTTGCTTTTTGTTCAACATTAGCAACTTCTTTTGAATCATTTTCAATTCTAGCAAGCATTAATAATCCTAATTCTTTATGTCTTACTTCACGACCACGAAACCAAATACTTGCTTTAACTTTATCTCCATTTTTTAAAAATTTAAATAAATTTTTAAGTTTAATTTGATAATCATACTCTTCAGTTCCTGGTCTATATTTAATAGTTTTAATTGTTGTTGTTCTTTGTTTCTTTTTAGCGTCATTTTCTTTCTTCTTCTTTTCGTATTTAAATTTACCAAAATCCATAATTTTACAAACTGAAGGAGTAGAATTTTTTGATATTTCAACTAAATCTAATCCAGAATTTTGAGCCATTTTTTTAGCTTTACTAATTTCTACAATACCTACTTGAGAGCCATCGGCATCAATTAATCTAACTTCTGGATCATTTATATATCCATTGACACGAATTATTTCTTTGTTTTTTTTATTAATAATTACTCCTTTATTGTTTTTATAAATTCTTTAATATCCATCGCTCCTAAATTTTTTCCATTTTTTCTTACAGAAACTTTATTAGTTTTTACTTCTTCATCACCAACAACTAACATGTAAGGATAATGTTGAATAGAATGTTCGCGTATTTTAAAGCCTATCTTCTCATTTCGCAAGTCTACAATGACTCTAATTTGTTGTTTTTTCAAGTTTTTTTCAAGTTTTAAGGCAAAATCTTTATGTTTATCCGAAATATTAATAATAATTACTTGCACAGGAGCTAGCCAATTAGGATACTTTCCTCCATAATGTTCAATTAAAATACCTATAAATCTTTCTAAAGAACCAACAATAGCGCGATGCAACATTACAGGGCTTTTTTTTGTATTATCTTTATCAATATATTTGGCATTTAAAGATTTAGGCATTAAAAAATCTACTTGCAATGTTCCGCATTGCCATTGCCTATCTAAGCAGTCTTTTAATATAAATTCAATTTTAGGTCCATAAAAAGCACCTTCGCCTTCTTGTAATTCCCATTTAATATTATTTATATTTAATGCTTCTTCTAATGCTTTTTCTGCTTTATCCCATACTTCATCAGATCCAACTCGTTTTTCTGGACGAGTAGAAAGTTTAATAATTACTCTATCTCGATCAAAACCAAAATGTTTATAAACATCAAAAGTTAAATTAATAAAATCTAAAGATTCTTGTAGAATTTGTGATTCACTACAAAAAATATGCCCATCATCTTGTACAAAATTACGAACTCTCATAATTCCATACAAAGTACCAGAAGGTTCATTACGATGACAATTACCAAATTCAGCTAATCGTATTGGTAAATCACGATAAGATCTCAAACCTTGATTATAAATTTGAATATGGGCAGGACAATTCATAGGCTTAACTACATAATTTCTATTTTCGCTATTTGTAACAAACATAGCTTCACCAAATTTATCCCAATGTCCAGATTTTTCCCAAAGACTTTTATCAATAAGTTGTGGGGTATGAATTTCTTGATAATTATTATCTATGAATATTTGACGCAAGTATTTTTCAATTATTTTATATAAAGTCCAACCTTTTGCATGCCAGAAAACCATGCCCGGAGACTCTTCTTGAAGATGAAATAGGTTTTGAGTTTTACCTATTTTACGATGATCTCTTTTTTCGGCTTCTTTTAATTTGTTTAAATAATCATTCAAATCATCTTTATTATTCCAAGCTGTGCCATAAATACGCTGTAACATATCATTATCGCTATTTCCTCTCCAATAAGCTCCTGCTAATTTCATTAATTTAAATCCGATTAATTTTCCAGTTGATGGAACATGAGGTCCACGACAAAGATCAATAAAATCACCTTGTTTATAAAAAGATAATATTTCATCTTGTGGAATATCCTTTATTATCTCAACTTTATAAGCTTCTCCCTTATCTTGAAAAAGCTTGATAGCTTCATCACGAGACATTTCTATTCTTTCAATCTTTAGATTTTGCTTAACAATATTTTGCATTAATTTCTCTATTTTTGCTAAATCATTCTCAGAAAATCCATCCTTGTAAGCAAAATCATAATAAAATCCGTTTTCAATCACAGGACCTATGGTTACTTGTGCATTTGGATATAAAATTTGAGTAGCTTGCGCTAATAAATGTGCAGTTGAATGGCGAATTATTTCAAGAGATTTCTCGTCATTATTAGTAATAATTTTAACTTTAGCATCAGAAGAAACTAGATAAGAGCTATCAACTAATTTGCCATTAACTTCCCCTGCTAATGTTTTTTTAGCTAAGCTAGAGCTAATTGTTTTAGCTATGTCAAAAATACTTATTGGTTTTTCGAAGATTTTTTGACTTCCATCTGGAAATGTAATTGTACTCATTAAATAAATGAAAAATAAAAAATAAAATTTTACATTGATAACTTTTATTCTGGCATATTAATTTGATTAATTATTAGTTGTAATTTATCATTTCCCATCCAAGAATTAATTGATAATTTATATACCATTAAAGCTTTATTTTGCTCAATTGGGTTTTGAAAAAAAGCAATAGCATCATGCACTCTATGGTCATCTATTAGTTGTACTCTAAATTTTAAATGTTTTTCTGCTAATATTTTTTGCTCATGAATAATAAAATTTCCAAAAAAATATGGCTCTTCAAAACCCTGTCCCCAAGGAGCAGAATTAACTAATAATTTTGCGTTATCTAAAGATATATTTTCACCATCTAGATTTCCATCAGTTATAAAATCTGCTGTTGGTATTTTATTATTTAAATAATTCTTTACGGCTTGTTTAAAAATTTTTTTAAATACTGAAAAATTATTAATATCAATAGTTAAACCTGCAGCCATAGCATGACCACCAAATTTTAAAATTAATCCAAGATTTTCTCTATCAATTAAGTCTAATAAGTCTTTAATATGCACATCTTTAATAGAGCGAATAGAGCCTTTTAAAATATTATTAGCTTTAGCAAATATAACACAAGGACAATTATATTTATCTTTGAGTTTACCAGCAACAATTCCAACTATACCTTCATGCCAAGAATCATCAAATAAAACAATAGCAAATTCTTTTTTATAAGATTTTTGTTTGATAATATTTTCAGCATCAAGCTGCATTTGTTCTTGTTTTTTTTTGCGAAATTGATTTAGCTCATCTAATTCTTTTGCATATCTTCTTGCATCATTAATATCATCTGTTAATAAACATTGGATGCCTCTAGTTATATCTTTTAATCTTCCTGCTGAATTTATTCTTGGAATTACATAAAAGCCTAAATCATCAGTATTTGCAGTTTGATAGCTTTTATTTGCTATCTCTAATAAAGCCAAAATTCCTAAACTACATTTTTTTTTGTGAATTAGCTCGATTCCTTCTTTAACTAAAATACGATTATTTTGATCAAGTTTTACCACATCAGCTATGGTCCCAAGTGCAACTAAATCTAACACTTCTTTCATATCAGGTAAAACGATATTATTTTTTAAAAAATAATTCTTTTGCTTTAAATGAGTTTTAAGTGCAGAAAATAAATAAAAACATACACCTACTCCAGCTAAATTTTTACTTTTAAAATTACAGTTTGTTAAATTAGGATTAATTATCGCATTTGCTTTTGGTAATGATTTATTCGGTAGATGATGATCAGTAATAATAACATTAATATTTGATTTTTTTGCCAAATCTACCCCATCAAAACTGCTAATACCATTATCAACAGTAATGATAAGATCTGGTTGTTTTTCTTTAATTGCTAACTCAACAATTTTTACACTTAATCCATATCCATGCTCAAATCTATTAGGCACTAAAAAATTAACTTTTTTAGCTCCCATCATGCGTAAAGATTTTATTGCAACTACAATAGCTGTGGCGCCATCAGTATCAAAATCACCAATAATTAAAATATTTTTTTGTTGAATTAAGGCCTGTTCTAGTAATGATAAAGCCTTGTCAAGCTCTGCAAAATCAGGTTTTAGTAAATTATTGAGTTTTAAAGATAATTGTGATTCTGTTATTTTTCTAGCTGCATAAATTTTTTTTAGAAAATTTGGGATATCATCTGAATAAGAATTAAATAATTCATTATCAATTTCTCTAATAAGCATATTAAATTTATTGCTTAAATTTTGCTACCCCACGAATATGAGAGTTAAATGATTTATCGCTACCTCTTTTACCCCCATAAAAAAATGGAATATCAATTGCTACTGATGGATTTTTATTATGTGAAGTTGAGCTCCAATAATATTTAGCTTGTGTGTTAGGAAAATAATCAGTATTGATTAATGGATTATAATCTGAATAAAATAGTAATGAACTTAATTCTTTTTCTGTTGGTAATCTCCAATTAGATGAATTACATAATCCAGTTTTATTTAATTCAATTATATATTTTTTACTATTACAATTGCTGCCCCAATCACAACTATTACTATACTTTCCATTTTGTTCACCTGATTCGTCTTCAAACCAAGTGTAAGTATTATTTTTATTCTGTAAACCTTGTTTATCGGTTTTAACTTCCCATATTAATTCAGTTTTATCATCAAAAACACAATTCCATTGTGAAGAATTATTTTCTAATAATTTGCCAGAATTAGAAACTTTAATTAATTTAGCATTGGCATAAAATGCTA
>CAKMYR010000081.1 GCA_929200175.1 uncultured Gammaproteobacteria bacterium | reverse complement strand
TTGATATTTTTTTCAGGCAATTTTTTGGTTTGTTCGCGTAATATTGTAAAGAGTACTCCAGTTAGAATTAATCCTGCTCCTAAAATTTCAGTTAAATTAAATATTAAATCAAAGAGAAGCCATTGCCAGTAAAATGCTAGTACGGGTGCCAACATTGTATAAAGTAATGCTGTTGACATAGAAATATATTGTAATGAACTGGTAATGAAAAAACGTGCTCCTACTGGGCCGCATAATGCTGAAATTGCTACTAATAACCAAGCAAATAAACTTAATTCAGACAATTTATTAAATAAATTCAATGAGATAGATAGAAATACAGCGATGAATAATAAACGATAAAAGTTCATCGTAAACACGCTAATGTATCGCATTGCTAGTTTAGAAAAAAGTAACATACAAGCAAAAGACCAAGCAGAAAGCAAAGTTATCGCAATTGCTTCGAGCAAAAAATCATTAATACTAAATACTGCTCCTTGTAGGAAAAACAAACCTATTAATGAAAAAGCGATTGCTATGATAATATGAAATGTGATTTTTTCTGCAAGAAATAATGCTCCTAAAATGGCAGCAAAGATTAATTCCACACGTTGAATTGTCGATGAAATCGCTGGATCAAGCATCTGTAAAGATTGCATATATGACCAGTTACCAACAACAGAAAATAAACCTATTGCAATCACAAAAAAATAACTTTTTTTATTCAAACGAAAACGCGATGGTTTTATTATCATTGGAATCGAAGAAAAAAGAAAAGAAACAAGAAATAGGGCTAATACACACAGCAAAGCCTCATGAAGTTTTCCCAGCTCTCTAAAAGCCAAAGGGAAAAAACTCATTAAAAACGTAGCAGTAAGGGCTAAAAAAAGTCCTTTTTTGTAATTATCTGTCAATAGTGGTCTTGGATACTAAAAATTATAACTGTGCTGGATTATAAAAATCTAAATTCAATGCTTTAGCTACGCTAAGGTTAGTCACTTTACCTGCATAAACATTTAGTCCATTCATCAAATTTGGATTATTTTTTAACGCATCTAATTTATGATTTGCTAATGCCAAACCATAAGACAAAGTAGCATTATTTAGTGCATAGGTTGAAGTACGAGGAACAGCGCCTGGCATATTAGCAACACAATAATGTACTATACCATCTTCAATAAAAACAGGATTACTATGTGTTGTCGCTACTGATGTTTCAAAGCAGCCGCCTTGATCAATTGCTACGTCTACTAAGCAGCTTCCTTTTTTCATTTCTAGTAGCATTTTCTTGGTAACTAATTTAGGTGCTTTAGCTCCTGGAATAAGAACAGCGCCAATCACAGCATCTGCGTTTTGTATTTCTTTAAGTAATCCTTCCATACTCGAATAGCAAGTACGTACTCGTCCATCGAATAAATCATCTAATTGTCTTAAACGTGGTAATGAACGATCAAGAATAGTTACTTCGGCACCAAGACCTAGCGCCATTTTTGCTGCATTAGTGCCAACAACACCGCCGCCAATTACAACAACACGGCCAGCAGGAACGCCCGGAACACCGCCAAGCAATAGTCCTTCGCCACCACTTTCTTTTTCTAAACAACGTGCTGCAGCTTGAATAGATAGGCGTCCAGCAACTTCTGACATCGGTGCTAATAAAGGCAGACCTCCTTTTGAATCTGTAATGGTTTCATATGCTACTGCAATACACTTTGATTCAAGTAAACCTTTAGTTTGTTCTAAATCAGCAGCAAGATGTAAATAGGTATAAAGTATTTGTCCTTGTTTTAATTGAGACCATTCGTTAGGTTGTGGCTCTTTTACTTTAACTACCATATCAGAAGTAGCAAAAATTTCCTCTGCTGAATCCACGATTGAGGCGCCTACATCAATGTATTGTTGATCTAAAATCCCCACTCCTAATCCAGCTGATTTTTCAATAAAAACTTGATGACCATGATGAACATATTCTCTTACCGATGCTGGAACCAAACCAACCCTATATTCATTTGATTTAATTTCTTTAGGGCAACCTACTTTCATTTTTTATCTCCTAAATATTTAAAACTTACAATTTAAAATCATTACACTATGTTTATGATTTTAAATCAATAAAAAGCACTAAAAAGAGAGCTTTAATTATGCAAAATCTTTAAAAAGACTACAAAAAAATAGGATTAAGCCACTAATTGAAGCCAATAAAATTTTTTGTAAAGACCTTGTAAAAAAAGAACATTGTATAGCAAAAATGCCTGAAAATTTGCTTTTTCATAAAAATCTATAAAGTTAATTAAGCGCACAAGACTATTTATTTTTTACATCCTTAATCAAAGTGGAGTATCTATCTTGGTAGTAAGTTTATATTCTTTAGTATAACGGTTATGCTAGCTTTTGGATAATTGAATAAATGGAGATAACAATAAATAGTATTGGGGGTACATATTCGTACCAGCTACTTTTTTTCAGCCATTTTGTAACCACATTAGATAGAATTGCTACTAGGCTATTAAATAAAACTCCACCGATATTAAATATAAGACCATAAAGAATAAAAATTTCCGGCGCATGTCCTTCTGGAATAAATTGTGGCAACAGACTTATAAAAAAAAGTACAATTTTAGGATTGGTTAAATTAATGAAAACTCCACGCATAAAAACTCCGTGAGCCGAGATTTTTAAAGCAGAAGAAGTGTTGCGTTTGCGAGGCCAGATTTGGTATGAAAGATATAGTAAGTATATTGCACCGCATATTTGAATGACATTATAAATTATTGGGTATTCCTTAAAAATAACACCTATTCCAAGCGCTGTTAATATAACATAGATAAACACGCCGAATTCAACTCCAAGCGCTGAAATAAGTCCTATTTTTACACCATGGCTTTGAGATTGCCGAAGCACGAACATCATAGCTGGTCCTGGCGTAATATTAACTATAAAAACTGTTATCAAAAAATAAAATAAAAGTGAATTCATTAGTATGTAATATTATTTAAATAAACATTGATAATTTTAATAAGTAATTCTTTTTGTTTTGGTGGTTGTAGATTTTGGCAGTCTTTAAGAATTTTTTACCAATATCAAAATACTATTGTAACTTTTACCAAATCTTGCTACATTCATAAAAAAAACACATTTAATGGCGGAGAGTGAGGGATTCGAACCCTCGATAGTGTAAATACTATACACCCTTAGCAGGGGCGCGCCTTCAGCCACTCGGCCAACTCTCCTTGCTGATAAATTATACTCAAGTTTTAAATCTATTATTTATTTAAAATCTATATTCATACTCTAAATGAATTTTTTCGTAGTTATCATCAGGTTTAGGCCCAAGTCTGATTTTGCCCCATTCTCCTTTGAGTCTTATTTTGTCGGTAATTTCTCTAAGATTGTTATTTATTTTTAATATATTTAGCTCTGATTTATTCCATCTAGATTTATTTTGATTTTCAAAGTTAATATTTGGTAATTTTAGTATATAGCGATTTTGATTATTATTCGATAATCTATTTTTTTTAAAAATATATTGATTATTAATTTTTATTTGATCAATTGATAATTTTAATTTTTCTTTAGGCTTGTTTACTTCGCTTGCTAAAATATTAAAAGATAGTATAAATATAGTATAGCCTAATCCTAAAAAAACCAATGATAAACACCTAATATATTTATACATATAAAAAAAGAATTTAACAGCACTAGAGAATTATCTTTATTTCTTAATCCTTGAATAATCCAACTAATAGCTGACATTATAAAAAAAATATATCCAAATTTAGATAACTCAGAATTCATAGCTATCATTGTACCACCAATAATTCCCGTTATAGTTCCTAACCAGCCGTAAAAGTTATTGTTGGATTTCAAAATCATAAGTTATTAATGCTGTTTTGTTTAACATAATTGAGGCAGAGCAGTATTTTGTTATTGATAAATTAATTGCTCTTTCAACTTTTTTATAATCTAATTTACCTTTAACAATAAAGTGAACATGAATTTTTGTAAATACTTTTGGCTCTTGTGGTGAGCGCTCAGATTTAATTTGCACTAGACAATCTTTAATATCTTCACGCATTTTTTTAAGGGTTGATACAACATCAACAGTAGTACAGCCTCCCATGCCTATTAATATCATTTCCATAGGGCGAATACCTAAATTTTTTCCTCCTATTTCTTCTGGTCCATCCATTACAACTGCATGTCCGCTACCAGATTCTCCTACCATCATCATTTTATCTACCCATCGTACAGTTGTATTCATAAAAAAATCTCCTTAAGTGCTTGTCCTGGATTGTCTTTTTTAATAAAAGCCTCTCCAACTAAATAGCTATATACATTATTAGATCTCATTAATTTAACATCGTCAGCATTTTTAATCCCGCTTTCTGTTATTACTAAAATATCTTTTTTAATTTTATTAACTAATTCAATAGTTGTGTTTAATGATACTTCAAAAGTATTTAAATTGCGGTTATTTATACCTATTGT
Organism: uncultured Gammaproteobacteria bacterium; assembly: GCA_929200175.1. GTDB lineage: Bacteria > Pseudomonadota > Gammaproteobacteria > PS1 > Pseudothioglobaceae > CAKMYR01. Next base: position 1,286 of record CAKMYR010000081.1, on the reverse strand, counting down.
TGGTAAATTTATCTTTAGACAATTTTCTAATTCTTCTAAAGTATGAACTTCAACAATTACATCCATTTCTAAAGATTTTGCTAATGATGATAATTCTATTATTTGCTCATTATTTAAACAACTTGCAATCAATAAAATACAATCAGCACCTATAGCTCTTGATTCGTATACTTGATAAGGATTAATAATAAACTCTTTACGCAAAATTGGTATTGATACTTGTTTTTTTACATCAATTAAGTACTGATTATCTCCTTGAAAGAATTTTTTATCAGTAAGAATTGATAGGCAAGTAGCGCCATTTTTTTGATAACTTTTAGCTATGGCTACTGGATTAAAATCATTTCTTAAAATTCCTTTTGATGGTGATGCTTTTTTAATTTCGGCAATTATTGCATTTTTTTTCAAATCTACTTTTTTTTTAAGTGCATTGTAAAATCCACGAGTAGGTGATGCCTGTTTGGCTCTTTCAATCATTTCATTTATGCTAATTATTTTCATATTGTTAGCAACTTCTTGTTTTTTATGATTGATAATCTTTTTCAGTAAATTTGACATAAAGTTAATATAAGTTATTTTTTAGCGTTAATTTTATAATAAAAATTATATTTAAATTCAATATAACTATCAGTATTAATACTTAATTTGTTGCCGTAAGGAGCTTTAGTTGTATTTTAATCACAAATTAAATGCAAGCATTTTTTTAGCTGATGAAACTTCAATATTCTTGCGTTTAGAATAATCTTCTAACTGTTCTTGATTAATTTTTGCAACACCAAAATATTTAGAATTAGGATTTGCAAAATACCAGCCACTAACACTAGAGGCTGGAGACATAGCATAATTATCAGTAAGGGTTATTCCAGTATTTTTTACTACATCAAGTAGTTGCCATAATTTTTTCTTTTCGCTATGTTCTGGACAAGCTGGATAACCTGGGGCAGGGCGAATGCCTTGATAATTTTCATTAATAAATTTCTCATTATTAAATTTTTCATTACTATATCCCCAAATTTCAGTTCTTATTTTAAAATGCATAAGTTCAGCAAAGGATTCTGCTAAACGATCAGCAATAGCTTTAACCATAATTGCATTGTAATCATCGTGTTGTTTTTCATATTCTAACACTAGATTATCAACATTAATTCCAGTAGTAACAGCAAATGCTCCGATATAATCTTCGATTTCGCTATCTTTAGGAGCAATAAAATCACTAAGGCAAAAGTTAGGAGTATTACCTTTTTTGTCTAATTGTTGGCGTAAATGATTAAGAGTCATTATTTTAT
>CAKMYR010000080.1:3817-5849 GCA_929200175.1 uncultured Gammaproteobacteria bacterium | reverse complement strand
GCTTTATCTATCGCAGTTAGCAATTCATCTTGAAAAAAGTTTAGATAATTATCTAAGCATTTAAATCCATCATGACACTAAATTTAAAACATCCCTAATTCATAACATAGTTTAACAAGGATTTTAGAGTTTTTATCTGTTAGGTATTTAATTTATTAATTCTTGGTAAAATTTATTTTTTATTGATTCAATATAAAAGTAGTTAAACTGTGTTAAAGAGTTTTTACTCTATTAAAAACATAAATACACTTAAATTTACACGCTTTAAACTGTGTAACTGCTTAATATGATAACTTAAAGGTATCCTTTCATTTATCATTGATTTTTAAACTAATTTTATTGACTGCGTAACTTGAGTTAAATAAACATTATACAAATTTAAATGTAGTATTAATATATTAAGGATAATATATGAGTTATACAGATATAGCTAATTTTAGAAACGAAATAGGACTTGCACTAAAACATACGACTGAAAATAACCAGTACCCATCTTATGGAGCTGAATTATATTCTTACTTAACTCCAAGTCGTATTGTTTATTTACCTACAGATGATACAGACGTTTATGAGAGAAAAATAAAACAAGAGCAGAATATAAAACCAAAATTAATAGCTACTGTTGATCCAGATACATTAGCTAATGTTATTTATGCAGGTTATCACCCTGAGGATGCTAACATATCTAGCAGTTTTGAGCGAGGAGGAAATAGTTTTATAACAGAAGCTGAAGTACATGTTAGAGATACTCCTGTAAAAGAATCAGCAAAAGAAATTGTAGCGGAGTCATTAGAGGAAGATGTAGAGGAAAATGTAGAAGGAACTGTAGAGAAAACTGTAGAAGGAACTGTAGATATCTCTGCATCTTCTTCTATAGATTCAATTAAAAAAGATGTTTTTTTTCAGCCTGCTCGTGGTAGCTCTATAGAAGAAGAAGTTGCTATTTTTAGGCAAATGCTACCTCCATTTTTATCACGAGGACTTAGCGAAAAAGAACTACAAAAAGTAGTTTTAACTCTTGTACAAGATAGGTGTAGTACAATATATAATGAAAATGAAAGCAAGCTAAGTATACAAATGGCAAAGCTATATTTACAAATAGCTAAACAAGAAAAATTAATACCAAAGGAGATTAAAATATATAGTTTTGTTAAACAAAACTCTGGTAAAGTTGTTTCAGAAGATATTCCTTATTTAATATATATTCCTGGTAATAAAAAACAAGTTAAAGGACATTATAATACGCAGGATACTTTAGATTACGATGAAAAAATAGATCTATCTAAACATGGTACTACTTTATTCAATCAAGAAGTATATGTAATCCATAGTATTCCTTATAAAGCTTTTAATGAGAAAAAAATTAATGATATAGATAAAAATAATAATGGTTTATTATCTATTGAAGATGCCAATGATAGTTTTTCAGGATTAATAACAAACGATAGCAATGAGTTACAGGAAGACACTACAATGCTGTTTTCTAATGCTGATGGTTCTGAAGTGTCTTTTCTAAAGAGAAATATCAATATATCAAATCTTATAGATAAAATTCAGAAGAGTAAAGATACTTATAAGTATATGGATACTATTATTCACAGCATTTCTAAAAAAGATATTATTAAAATACAACAGCAATATATTTCTGAATTTGGAGAACCAGCATTACCTGATAACTGGAATAGTGAATCTTATAAAATGTATACTAGGGTACTACAAATAAAAGATATAATAAATCAAGGATATCAGGGATTAGATACTAAGTCTTTAAATGTTACTTTAGAGGAGGCTAGTCATTTAATAGGATGTTATTATAATGATGATACAGGATCGAAAATAACAGCAAAAGATTTAAATTTGAGTACTATTGCAAAAAAAAAGTTAATAAACCTTGAGTCAGTAAAATTAAAAAGAAAGTTTACTCCAGCTGATTTACAGTTAGAGAGTGATATAGCAAATCCAGTATATAGACCTATTATCCCTTCAGTTGAGCCATTATCTCAAGAGCTTCCAGATTTTTCACAACCACCTC
>CAKMYR010000080.1:0-3807 GCA_929200175.1 uncultured Gammaproteobacteria bacterium | reverse complement strand
GTATGATACATTAGAGCATGATGGATCAAGAGAGGCTTTTTCTAGTATTAAACGCATATTAGAAGATAAAATGAAAGATATTGATTGTGATGATACTATGACGGCGATCCAGTTTTATGGAAAAATAGCTAAACAAGAAGGTTTCTTACCAGACTATGTAGATTTTCATACTCTTTCTTTAGAAAGCCATGTTGCTACATTATTTAAGACTAAAACTGACAAAGGTGATGAATTTTATGTTCTAGATAATATGGTAGTATCTTATTTTAAAAAAAATAAACCTTCATTAGCAACCCAGATGTTCTGGGCAGATAGAAACAGAGATGAAATAATATCACCCTCTGAATATCACCAAGGAATATACAGTATCAACCTTCATCATTTTATAGATCCTAAAGCATCTCCCGTAAATGAAGGAGAAATTATCGCTAAAAATACAGATTTAGAATTTCTTAATTCTATGTATAAAGATGGAGTTTTAGTTTCTAATAATACTATTGGCTCATCTATTTCTATAAATAAGATGGTTAAAATACAACAGAATTATATTAGTCTGCATGGTGAGCATAAATTGCCTGTTGATTATAATGAGGAATCTTATCAAGACTATGCTAGAGCGCTTGAACTTAAAGATTTATTTGGAGATTATAAAAAACTCGTCCGAAATAATGTATATCTCCAAAATGTTAAAGTTGAAGATTTTAATATAACTTCTGGGCAAGCAAAATACTTAATAGGTATGTATTCAGATTCTCTTGGTAGAAAGCTTAATATTGATGATTTAAAATTAGATTTAAATACAAAAAGAGAGTTATTAAAAGTTGCATCTCCAATGTTAGGTAGACCTTTTAATCATCAAGATCTTAACTTAGATGCTAGCATTACTCCTATAGAGCATGGATATACTTTACCTAATATCACTCCCTTATTGAAAACAGAGTATAATTCTGTATTTTCAACATCAGATAATACTATAGATACAAATATAAGCAATTCAGAAGCATCTCCTGCGGTAAATCTACCTGCTGAAAATATAAATAATGTATCATCATCTGAAATATTTCAACCTCCAGTAAGTGCATCTCCCGTAGAAGAAACCATATCCTTTAGGGAAGTAATAAAACCATTTATTGGAAAAAATTTGACTACAGAGCAAAAACAAAAAATAGCATTAGTTTTAATTCAAGATAGATATAGCAAAATAAGTGAGATAGTAGATTCTTTTACAGCTATACAAATGGCAAGATTATACGCACAAATAGCGAAGTATGAAGGTTTATTGCCAGAAACATCTACAATGGAAACTTATGTGGTAACGACATCTGGTATAGATCAACTTAATTCTCCCAATGAAAAATTAATGTACTTGCGTTATGCTATAAACACTGATGAAGTTATTAATCGGTATAAAAAAGGTAAAGATATAATAAAAATTACAGAAGGTGTAGAAGATGTAGAAGATGTAGAAGATAAAATAAAAATAATAACTGGATATAAAGACGAAGTATATATTATAAATAATAGTTTACATAAAAGTATAAATGGAAAATGGGAGACAGAAAATTCACACATAGTAGATACAAATGTAGATGGTTTAATTTCTGCTAGTGAGTTTGAGAAAAATTTTAATTTCCCACAAGAAGGAGTATATCATTATGATTGGGTATCTGGTACTCCTAAATTTAGCCTTGATTATTTGAAGGTTCATTCAATATTTAAAGATAAAGATAAAGATATCTATTTGGATGCAAAAGATCTAATCTTTGAGGATGATTTTAAGAAATATAAGGAAATTTTCAATAAGGAACATTCAAAACTCAACAGAATTTCAACGAGTATTTCTAGGAAAGAAATTAGTAAAATTCAATCTGAGTATATTCGTGAGTATGGAGAACCTTCATTGCCTAACAGTTGGAATGATGACACTATTCAAGATTATATTAGAGCACTTCAAATTAAAGATATAATTGGAGGAAACTATCAAGAGCATGCTGATCCTTTAAAAGTTTCTGATCTTAAAATAACTTCAAATCAAGCAAGATATTTAATAGGAGGCTACTCAACTAATTTTAAACGGAAAATAACGGTAGATGATCTAAAATTATCTTCTAATGAAAAAATTAAATTATTGGGAAAAGAATCACCTATTCTACGCCGAGTATTTACCGAAGATGATTTAAATTTATCGAGTGATACATCTATATTGTTACACGAGCCTATTGTACCTTTAATTGAACCATTATCTAACAAACCATTAGATTTTTTTCACCAACCTATAATGGCAAAGGAACACGAAGAATTCTTACTATTTAATGAGGTATTAAAGCCATTTTCACATCTTTCTGAAAGTCAAAAACAGAAAGTATTTATAACCTTAACTATAGATAAAGTAAGAAAAGTTATGCTATCGAAAGAGGAGTTTTTAAGTGATAACAGTAATAATGAGAAAAGATTAATGTATTTTACTATGGTGGCATTTTATAAAAAAGCAGCAGAAAATTGTGGTTTTTTATCAAAAGACAGCAATATTATTAGTTTTATGCAAGATGGAGAATTACAAGGTATATTTAAAGTTGCTACTGAAAATGGTAATGAATATTATATTATAGATAATAACAGTAATAAATTAGTATCATTAAGTGATTATGCTAAAGATAAAACTCTTAAGATAGAAAAAATATTTAATTTTAACTCGTCCTTAAAAGATGGCGACGACATTGTAGATATAACAATTACAGATCCAAGTCATTTAAAAGATTTAATAGAACATGGTGTAGTTGCGAATAGAACAACTGTAACAGATTCAATTTCTAAAGCCGAAATCTTTCAAATACAACAAGATTATATTAAACAACATGGTGATATAAAATTACCTGAAGATTTTGATGAAGAAGAACTTTCTTATTATAGTAGGTCACTTAATATTAGCGAAATTTTAATGGGTGGTGACAACTCAACTACTCCTGAAGCATTGAATATAACTGATAAAGAAGCTAAATATTTAATAGGTATGTATTCAGAAAGTTTACAGCGCAAAATAACGATAGATGACTTACACTTAGATGAAAGTACAAGAAAAAAATTATTAAATGCAGAATCTTTTATATTAGGTAAAACGTTTAATTATGATGATCTTGGTTTAAAAAACTTGACTAACCCTATAGAGTCTGAAGATACTATTTTAACCGAAATTACAGCACTTGAAGATACAAAAAAAGTAACTGAGAAAATAACCGAAAAAGCAATTGAAAAAATAACTGAAAACACAATTCCAGTAATAGAAGAAATAACTGAAAACACAACTCCGGTAATAGAAAAAATAACTGAAACAACTCAAACCACTGAAGAATTAGTAGAATATTCTGAATCCATTCCGCATTTACAACAATATACTACTAAACTTATTAATAAAATACCTAGTAAAATATTAGCTAGTACTATTTCAACCCCTACAAATTGGTTAATTAAAAAGAAAAAACATAAAAGAGTTAAAGATAGAAATGCAACTGCTAGAGCAGCTTCTAAGATAACTCAAAGCATCATAAATAGAACAAATGCTACAGATGAAAAGTTGAACTTATTAACTCCTAAAGATATGAGAAGATTAAGAAAAACATTAGCATTTAAACCTATAGAAGCAAATATAAAAACCACAACTACAGATTCAACAACAAACACGGAAGAAGGAATAACAGCTATAGAGGAACCAACAACCAGTAAACAATCAGATATAAAATTACTAACTGATATTTTATTATTTGATAAAATATCTATTGATATAGACAAGATTAAAAAGTTGGTACAGCT
>CAKMYR010000079.1 GCA_929200175.1 uncultured Gammaproteobacteria bacterium | reverse complement strand
GGCATACCGTTTTTCATAGTTTTTACTATACCTTTAGCATTTTTTGCTTCAACTAATATGGCTCCATGTTTAGAATACTGTTTTCTCATTATGTGATTAAATAATAGATTTTTTTGTTGCTTATAAACAACAGCCAAATAAAAGTTTTGCGCTAATATTCTTCCTATAAAAATCATACTAGTAAAATGCCCAACTAATAAAATGATATTTTTGTTATTATCTATCGCTTTTTGTAAGTGTTGATTGTTTTCAATTTGATATAGTTTTTTTACTTTTTTATCTGTCATAAAAAAGCAATTCAATATTTCAAAAACACTAATACCTAAAGATTCAAAGTGTTTTTTAATAAAATTATTTGTTTTTGCTATATTGTTTTTTTCAAAGCAACGACTAACATTTATAAAAGCTATTTTTCTAAATTTTTTACAGAATATATACATTATCCTGCCTAAAATTTTGCCTAGAATTAATTGAGTTTTAAATGGTATTTTAGCCCCTATAATCATAAATCCAATTAAAAACCAAGTGGGGATAAATTTAGGATGATAAAATTTTAGTTTATTCATTAAAATTATATTTTATTTAATTTTTTTAAAATTACATGGCTTTCATAAATAAAGATTTTATCAGCGATTTAACCAATCAAATAAATATTGTTGATTTAATATCAAACCGTGTTACTCTTAAAAAAAGCGGTAGAAATTATACAGCATGCTGCCCTTTTCATAGCGAAAAAACACCTTCTTTTGTAGTATCTTTTGAAAAACAAATGTATAAGTGTTTTAGTTGTCAAAAAGCTGGTGGAGCTATAGAGTTTGTAATGAGTTTTGATAATATTGATTTTAAAAATGCTGTTGAAACTATAGCTAACGAATCAGGAATTAGTGTAATTTACGATGAACAAACTAAAAAAGTTAATCCAAAAATTCCTAATTATCGTGATTTAATGCAAAAAGTCTGTGATTTTTACATCCAAAAATTAAAAAATAAACCAAATAAAGCAGTTAGTTATTGCAACAAAAGAGCAATCAAAGGTATTACAGCCAAGACTTTTGCCTTAGGATTTGCTCCTAAAAATGTTAGTTTGTTTGAGCACTTTAAAGATGACCCAAAAGATATAAAAGATTTAGAAACAATGGGATTAATAAAAACTAATGATAATAGTTATTATGATTTTTTTCGTGATCGTTTAATGTTTCCAATTTATGATATAAGAGCTAATGTTATAGCTTTTGGCGGCAGGGCTTTTTATAAAAATGCCAAAGCAAAATACCTTAATTCTCCCGAGACTCCTATTTTTTCAAAATCAAATGAGTTATACGGACTTTATCAATGTCGTAAATATTCTAGAAAAATCGATTATATTTTAGTTGTTGAAGGCTATACAGATGTTTTATCACTTCATCAAGCCGGCATTACCGAAGTTGTCGCCACTTTAGGTACTGCTATTACCACTAAGCATTTAAAGGTATTATCAAATACTACTAATAATATTATTTTTTGTTTTGATGGAGATAAAGCAGGCAAGTCAGCTGCTTGGAGAGCATTACAAAATATATTGCCAGAAATTAAAGCAAAATTAGTAGTCAAGTTTTTATTCCTACCCGATGGACAAGACCCAGATAGTTTAATTAAACAAGAATCAGCTCAAGCCTTTAAGGAACGAATTGAAAAATCATATAATTTAAGCGAATTTTTATTTAATCATATCAAAGATGAAAAAGACATAGAATTTGATACTATTGAAGGCAAAACCCTATTTTTAGAAAAAGCCTGTGAATTGATTAGTACAATTAATTACCAAACCTATAAAACACAATTAATAAAAGGGCTAGCACTTGAGACTGGGCAAAATGTTGATGAGATAAAAACTATCCTTAACCAGCAATCCAAGCCAAATAAATTACCCTCTTTTGCCATCGAACCAAATTTAGAAAATTCATATTTACCAGAGGATATGCCCGACATTTTTATTAATGATGAACCACAGCAAGTTCAAGTTAAACCTCCCCCATTTAATAAATCTATTGCCAAAATGATAACATTATTGCTTAATCACCCAATACTTGCCGATGATAACACAGAAAAAAGATTAAGAAATATCAAACAATCAGATACACTTTTAGAAATGATTAGATCTGCACAAATAAATAAAGACATCTCAAAGCAAGAATTATTAAGACCTTTTAAAAATAAGCTTTTTTATAATGAATTAAAAAATTTAACAACCCTAACTCCTTATTTAAATCAAGAGCAAGCCACACAAGAGTTTTTGTCTATATTAAGCTCGATAGAAAAACGCGTAAAACAAGAAAACATTAATAAACAATTATCAGCAAACAGCACCGAAGAACAACAACAAAAAATCATAGAAGACATTAAAAAAAGCAAGCTAAAAGATTAATCAAACGATGATTTTTTAATAATATACTGCCTTTGCCTGATTATTATTTAATATATTTTTCATAGTCTCTTTAAATACCATTGGTGCAGAATTTGAGCCTAAACATTTATTTCTTATAGTTGGATCCCAAAAGGTATAACATTTTTTTGGATAGTTAATTAATACTGCCATAATATATTCTGGCTTTTGTGTTGGCACAAAACCAATAAAAAATGCACGATTTGCTCCATCTTTACTATAAACACCATCTATTATCATTTCTGCTGTTCCTGTTTTACCAGCAACATTATAATTATCAATTTGCGCCCTATAACCAGAGCCATCGTTTGAAACTACTGAATCTAATAATTCAACTATCTTTTTAGTTGCTTTTTTGCTAAATATTTTTTTTGTGCTATTTTCTGTATAGCTATTGTAAATTAATTTAAGATTAGGAAGACTACCCTGATTAGCAAAAACTAAATAAGATTTTGCTAATTGAGCTAAATTCGCATTCATAGGCCCATGCCCAAAAGAAAGTGTTCTTTTATCCTCATTTGACCAACTACTAAAATGCTTTAAAGAGCCTAAACTTTCAACATTAGGCATTAATCCTAAAGGATGACCAAACCCTAATTTATCCCAAGTATTGTACATATCTTCTTTGTCAATCCTCTCAGATATATTCACAGTACCTAAATTATGAGATTTTTGTAGTATTTGTTTAACAGTCATATGCTCATACTTGTTATCAAATTTTATATGCCCAATATCTTTAGTAACATCAATTAATTCATCATCATTAGCTGTTATTTTATTTTTATCAAGCGCTAATAAAATAGTAAAAGGCTTCATAACCGAGCCGGGCTCAACCTTATCTGATAATGCACGATTACGATAATTTTCTGCTTTATATTCTGTTTTTTTATTTGGATCATCAGACGGATAGTTAGCTATTGCTAAAATTTCCCCATTTGGTTTTAGAACTATTGCTGCTGCCGAATCTGCATCATGTTTTATAACTGAACTTTTAACTGCCTGATAAGTCCAAAATTGAATTTGAGAATCAATTGTTAGTTTAATATTTTTACCATGCTCTACTTTTTTTACTACTTTTGGATTAAAGTATGATTCTTTTAAATCTTTATTAAAATCAATTGTAGTTATCCCATTTTTGCCAGCTAATACATCTTCAAATTCTCTTTCAATTCCCGATATGCCTTTTTTATTAACATTAACATTGCCTACCAATGGAGCTAAAGACTCTTTTTTTGGATAGTATCTAATATTGTATTTTTGAATAGCAACCCCTTGAATTTTCTCTCTTTTACAAGATTTTACAATTTTCTTTTCTTCTTGAACAAAATCTAAAAAAATTAGCGGTTTTTTTAAAAAATCAAACTTATTTTTAACCTCTTTGGTTTTGCAAATTAATAATTTTTGTTTTTTCAGATTTTCAATATTTTCAACAATCACAGAGTTTACTAACTGTAAATTATCTTTAATAATTAAATTCCTTCTCCCTTGCTTTTTTTTTAATTTATCTTTAATTTGTTTTTCTAATTCATCTTTTGGCATTTGTAATGAGTTAGCTAATTTTTCAATAAATTCCAACTGGATTAAAGTTGGATCTAAATTAATTTTTTTAAGCGTAATATTACTAGCTATTACCTCATCATTTCTATCTAAAATATCGCCGCGCCTAGCATTTTGTTTGAATTGTTTTGTGGTTTGTGAATTAGCCTTTTCTTGAATTGAAACATCTCCAGCATCTATCTTATTTATCACTACTATTCTAGTAACAAACAACAACAATAGTATTAAAAAAACATATTTAACAACATTTTGCCTAACTATATAATTTTGTGTCCTTAAAAAAAATGACGATTTTTTATTCTTATTAATCACAATGATATTTGTTTACTTTGTTTTAATGATGGTATTTTCATTTTTAAAACATCTATAGCTTTTTCCTTAGTCTCAAAGCCATTAATTTGCTCGGAGTACATTGTTTTTAAATATTTGTTAGTAGCTATTAGTAAATCTTTTTGGGTTTGAACTTTTATAGATTTTGTATATAAAACCCTATTTTCTTGATGCCAGTTAATTGTTAAAAAAGCTAAAATAATAAGCACAAGAGTTAATAATATATTTATTTTAGTTATAATTGATAATTCACTTAACATATTTCAGCCACTCTTAATACTGCACTTCTTGCTCTTTTATTGTTTTTAACTTCTTCTTCACTAGGAAAATATCTACCTAAATTTTTAAGTAAAATTTTTTCATTGTTATTTTCTATTATTGGTAGTCTTTTTGGTAGTCTTTTTGCTTGAGAATTTTTTTTTATAAATTGTTTAACAATCCTGTCTTCCATTGAATGAAAGCTAGTAATACATAAACGACCCTTTGGTGCTATTAAATCAATAATTTGCTCTAGTGTCAATGAAAGTTTTGTTAATTCTTGATTTATAAATATTCTTATTGCTTGAAATGTTCTAGTAGCAGGATGTTTTTTACTATAAGATTTAACTACACTACTTACAATATCAGCTAATTGCATAGTTGTTTCAATTTTTTTATTTATTTGATATTTTTTAATGGCCTTAGCAATAGCTCTACTTCTTTTTTCTTCCCCAAATTTATAAATAATATCAGCAATTTCTTTTTCATTAGCTTTATCTAACCAATCCATCGCCGTTATTCCTTTAGTTTGATCCATTCTCATATCCAAAGGCCCATTTTTATTAAAGCTAAAACCTCTCTCAATATTATCTAATTGCGGAGATGAAACTCCAAGATCCATTAAAACTCCATCAATTTTTTTAATCAAATTCTGTTCCAATACTATTTTTTTCATATTAGTAAAAGAACTATGAATAATTTGTAATCTTTTATCATCTAAATTTTTTTTAGCATACTCAATAGCACAAATATCTTGATCAAAAGCAATCACTCTACCTTTTTCTCCAAGTTTATTAATAATCCCAATAGTATGCCCACCACGACCAAGTGTAGCATCGATATAAATACCATTATTTTTTATATTTAATCCTGTTATACATTCGTTTAACATAACAGTTTGATGATAGTCAGATTGTTGCATAATATGATAAAAGCTAAATTTTATATAAAAAAATTTAGTATTGTATACAAATTATGGTATATAATAAAGCCTTTACTTTCGATTTTAAAGATTTAATGAAAACTACTACATTGAGACTATTTAACTATATTTTAGCGACCTTACTACTATCAGTAGGGATTTTTGTCAATCAAGCAAATGCAAACGATATTGAGATAAAACCAGTAGCTGCTATAACTGATGGTAATGGTGGCTTTGAGGCACTTAATGGCGCAAGAGCAGTTACTACCACTATTATCGGAACTAAAACCTATGCCTTAGTTGTAGGTGAATCAGATAACGCAGTACAAATAATAGATATTACTAACCCAAGTTCACCTACAGCAGTGGCAGCTATAACTGATGCTGTTTTAAGTGGCTCCCGAGAAATTACTACTACTATTATCGGAACTAGAACCTATGCCTTAATTACAAGCTTTGTACATAACTCAGTACAAATAATAGATATAAGTAATCCAAGTACCCCAACAGCAGTGATTACTATAACTAATGGCGATGGTGAATTTAGAAATCTTAGTTATACAAGTGAAATTACTACTACTATTATCGGAACTAAAACCTATGCCTTAGTT
>CAKMYR010000078.1 GCA_929200175.1 uncultured Gammaproteobacteria bacterium | reverse complement strand
TTAAATTCATTTAATTTATTGAAAATAATAGAATTACATTGGTAATTCTTCAATTTGATTTAAGTGGGTTTGATTATAAATTGTTTAAATATTGTGTCAATTTTTATTTAAATATTTTCTTAGAATTTCTTTAAAGATATTAATCCTCTTGAATCTGATTTCTAAATGCATTTTATTGTATGTTATTAGTTATTTTATCTAATTTACTATTTTTAACTGACTAAAATTCAAAATACTTCTTTGATACTCTAATACAGATAATTTAGTTGACGCTATTAATAAAAGTTTGATTTATTTAGACTTTTTTTATAAAGCTTGCACCCTATCTGAATAGGTCTGCTTGTTTTTGTAAGGATATTAAAAACATGAGCGAATTAGGGACGATTCTGCCATCTGCAAAGTGGTATCAATATTATATAAATCCATTTGAATTAATGGGTTTACAAGATAAATATGCTAGTGCTGATGATATTAATTCAAATCAAATAAAAAAATTAAAAAAACTATTATTACAGGAAATAGAACTAGAAGATGGCAAGATTGCATGGATGCCGAATTTAAATATAGATAAAGCTAAAGCTCTGAATGTATGCAATGAGCTACATAATAAAAATTTGTTAGAATTCCACTTAAATGTTTTTAACAATAAACCATTATTAAATTTTTTATCTAGAGGTGATTGCACTTGTTTTGATGTAAATTTAGAAAATGTATTCTTAGTTTTTAAACAACAAAATAAAACATTTAATGCCAATACAGTATTAATACTTATAAATCAATTCAATTTAGTTGTTGCAGAAACTATAAAAGCTAAACAGTTTACAATTCTTAATCAATTATTTAACTGCAGGTATTGGGTGCCAAGTGCAAGATTACAGCTTTTAACTCAATCGACCGTAGCAATAATAAATAAAAATCTTAAAAAACTAGAAAAATTTTTGGACAGAATAAATCATCAAGTTATTCATTGGAGAATGATTAGTAAAATACTATACCAAAATTCATTATTTGATATAATTAATCAATTACCACAAGATTTATTTTGGGAGCAACAAGCGAAAATATTAGAATTACTCAATTATATAGCCGTTGCTCTTGCTAATAAAGAGAATTTTACAGTAGCAGTTCAAATATTAGAAGCGGCACAACAATTTAATTTTAAGTCTAAAAAATACGACGATTTAATATCAAAAAATCTACAAATAATCATTAATAAACGTTTTACGAAAGATAATAAAACAACAATTCCACATAAGAAGCATAATAATAACACTCAGTCTAAAGATCCTACTGTTATAGCAATCAACAAACATTTAAATAGTTTAGAAAAAATTCTAAATAAAGCAGAGCATCAAATTATTCATTGGAGAATGATTAGTAAAATATTATATAAAAATTCACTACTTGCCACAATAAATGAATCACCTCAAGATTTATTTGTAGAACAGAAAGAGAAAGTATTATCATTACTAAATGCAATAGCAATTACTGTTGCTAATAAAGATAACTTCACACTAGCGGCACAAATACTAGAAGCGGCACAAAAGTTTAGTTTTAAATCTAAAAAATATGATGCATTAATTTCAAAAAATCTACAAATAGTAACCAAGAAATCCTTTGCTAAAAATAACAAAACAACAATTCCGCATAACAGACATAACAACAGCAATCAATTTAAAAAATTAAACATTAAAAACAAACAAAAAAACACAAAGCAAAACACCAAAAAAAATACTCCTTATTCTGATAATTATTCAACAACAAGCAGATGGCTTTACATCCTAATAATTATCTATATTCTTGCAATTTTAAGCTTATCCTTTGGGTGAAACATTTTTTATTTTTACTACAACCAATTTATTAATCTAATTTAAAGGATTATTTATAAGGATTAAGCTTATGAAAAAACCGAAGCAAATTAGCTTATATTAAAAGGTAAACAACACATAGAAAAATATGGTAGTGACGCCAATTTGTGTAATCAGCAAACCATTATTTTAATCTCATATAATTACTCGCTCGCTTTTTAGAAAAGTGATATTGCATTCAATCCACGAGTTGGCTGTATTCCAAACTTTTATACTATCTAAAGCTAACTAAAACTAATTTAGTTGACGCTATTAATAAAAGTTTGATTTATTTAGACTTTTTTTATAAAGCTTGCACCCTATCTGAATAGGTCTGCTTGTTTTTGTAAGGATATTAAAAACATGAGCGAATTAGGGACGATTCTGCCATCTGCAAAGTGGTATCAATATTATATAAATCCATTTGAATTAATGGGTTTACAAGATAAATATGCTAGTGCTGATGATATTAATTCAAATCAAATAAAAAAATTAAAAAAACTATTATTACAGGAAATAGAACTAGAAGATGGCGAGATTGCATGGATGCCGAATTTAAATATAGATAAAGCTAAAGCGCTGAATGTATGCAATGAGCTACATAATAAAAACTTGTTAGAACTTCACTTAAGTGTTTTTAACGATAACCGATTATTAAATTTTTTATCTAGAGGCGATTGTACTTGTTTTCTGGCAGATTTAGAAAACGCACCCTTAGTTTTTAAACAACACAATAAAACCTTTAATGCCAATACAGTATTAATACTTATAAATCAATTCAATTTAGTTATTGCAGAAATTATAAAATCCAAACAATTTACTATTATTAAGCAATTATTTAATTGTAGGAATTGGGTGCCAAGTTCAAAATTACATCTTTTAACTGAATCGACAACTGCGATACTAAATAAACATTTAAATAAATTAGAAATAATTCTAAACAAAGCAAAAAACCAAGATATTTCTTGGGATATGATTGATAAAATACTGTATAAAGATGCACTCTTTAATATAATTAATGAATTACCCCAAGATTTATTTAAAGAACAGCAAGAAAGAATATTAAAATTGCTTAATTTAATAGCTGTAACCACAGGCAATAGAAAAGCTAATTTTGCATTAGAAATTAAAATCTTAAAAACAGCACAGCAATTTAGTTTTAAATCTAAAAAATATGACAAGTTAATAGCAAGCAATTTAGAAATAATACAAAATAATTCCGTTGAACTATCCCTTAATAATTTAGCAGAAATTTTAAATAAAGCAAAATATTCAGATATTTCTTGGAAAATGATTGATCAAATACTATATAAAGATGAATTATTGCGTATGATTAATGAATTACCAGCAGGTCCATTTTGGAAGCAGCATAACATAATGTTAAGATTACTTAACGCAATAGCAGTCACCATTACTAATAAAGGAAACTTAACTTTAGCGATAAAAATATTAAAAAAAGCAGAACAATATAATTGTGATAATAAAGAAATAGAGCAATTAATTGCAAAAAATCTACAATTTATAAAAAAAAATCAACTATCTAATGATTACTTAAAAGGCAATGGTTGGATTTATTTCATATTGATTGCAACCGGCATCCTACTTTTAAAAACTTGCTCATAATATAACAATTTATATTTTTAATTACTGCAATTTAACATCTAATTTAAGCTATTATCATTTAATTACAAGGATTTAATTTATGAAACAACCTAATAGCCAAAGGGCAATAATTATACAAGCAAGTATCCCAAAATACTTTCGTGACTTACTTAATAATCTTTTTGAATTAGAAAAAAAAACAGTTGGTGCTATTGATGCTCAACAATTACAACAAGAAATTGAACAGCAATCTAAAGAATTAAACAACCACAAACAAACATTAGAAAAAAACAAAAATACTAGCAAGAATAAAAGCAAAAAAAGAAATAAACTAGCAAATGTACAAAAAAATAACTTGTTAGATGAAATAAAAAACAAACAAACAAAACTCAATGCAAAACAACAGCAATTAAATAGCATTGAAGCAACTAAGCGTATAATTACCAAAATGAAAGATTGTTTTTATATAAAAGATGATATTTCTGGTAATGAGGCACATTATTATTATAAAAACCCAATCAAAGAATCTTACGATGATACCCGTACTGATGTTAATGCCCATATTAGTGGTACTGAAACAGATAACTTAGTTGTTGTTGAAGTAATTCAACCTATTATTCGCATGAAAGTCAATAATCAATCTATTGTCGTGCAAAAAGGCATAGTAATTGTAGCTAGCAAAGATTTAAACAAGGAAGTAAACCATGAAAAAAATGATTAATATCGGCATAGATTTAGGTACAACTAATTCTCTTATTGCTAAATCCACCCAAGGAAAAGTAGAAGTCTTTAAAAATCCTAAAGGCCATAAAGAAGGCTTACCTTCAGTTATTGCTTTTCGTAAGGATAAAATATTAATTGGCGATAAAGCCCGAGAATTTATTAATAAAGACCCTAATAATGTCGCAAGTCGTTTTAAAAGAAAAATGGGTACCACCGAAACAATAAAGATAAAATCTTTACAAAGCTCGAAAACACCAGAAGAATTATCTGCTTATGTTTTAAAAGAATTAAAAACCTTTGTACATTCACAAAAAGATATTAGTTCAGCAGTTATTACTATTCCCGCAGCATTCGATACTATTCAATCTAATGCTACTAAAGAAGCAGGGATACAAGCAGGTATTAAAGAAGTTGTATTATTACAAGAACCTATAGCTGCAAGCTTAGCCTATGCCAATAAAAATAATTCTGACGATTTAACTAACAGTCAATGGTTAGTTTATGATTTAGGTGGCGGAACTTTTGATGTTGCCCTAATTAAAATTATTGATGGTGAATTAACTGTTGTTGACCATGAAGGTGATAACTATTTTGGTGGTACAGATCTAGATAGCATGATAGTTGAAAAACTAGTTATTCCAGTATTAGAAGCTAAAGGTAGTTTTAATAACTTGTTACAAGAAATGCAAAGTGCCACTGGTAAACATGAAAAATCGTGGTTTAAACTGTTATTGCAAGCTGAAGAAGCTAAAATAGAATTATCTACCGATACATCTGCTGAAATTGAATACGATATTACCGACGACAACGGCAACTTATTGGAAGGTGTGATTAGCATTACCCGCTCACAGTTCGAAGAATTAATTAAAGAACGCATCACAGCAACCACCGTAATGATAAAACAAATGCTAACTAAGCAATCACTACAACCAAAAGATATAAAATTTACTTTAATGGTGGGTGGTTCTACTTTTATACCTTTTGTTAGAAATCAGACAGAAGAAGCACTTGGTATACCTGTAAATACTAGTATTGACCCAACTAATGCAATAGTTGCAGGTGCTGCTTATTATGCTAGTAGTAAACCAGCAACTATTAATACAGATAGCAAAGCAAGCAATAAAGCTAATTCGCCAATAAAAATTAAAGCTAGTTATCAGCATAACTCCCAAGAAGATGAAGAATTATTTGCCGCTAAAGTAACTGGTAAAACTCAAGGAATGACTTATAGAATTTCACGTATTGATGGTGGTTTTGATACAGGTATTAAACAGCTAACAGCTAAAATTCAAGAAGACCTGCCATTAATTGCAAATGAATATAATATATTTACTTTCGATATTTTTAATACTGAAGGTAGTAAGTTATCGCACAATTGTGAGCAAATTCAAATTTCTCAGGGGCTTTATGGTGTTGCAGGGCAAATGTTACCTTTTGCTTTGCACTTGGTAAAAGACGTTACTAATAAAAATACTACAGTATTAGATTGCATCTTTCAAAAAAACTGCATTTTACCTACAAGAGCTAGACGAACTGTAGAAGTAGCTCGAACTGTTTACGCTGGCAATACTGAAGCTGATAATAAAATTAGTATAATGATAGTAGAAGGAGAGCATGGTCATTACCTAGCTAACAAGCCAATCGGTACTTTAGAAATTAATGGTAGTATGATCCCACAAGATTTATTAGCTGGAGAAGATATAGATTTAACTTTTACAATATCTGAATCTCGTGATTTAACCGTATCCGCTGATTTAACTCGTCTTGATAAAAATTTTACTCAGGTATTCAACCCTAAAAAACGTAAAGTAATACCTGCTAAATTAGCAGAAGATATAGCTAATCTAGAAATTATGATTGATGATGCACAAGATAGCATAGATTCTAACAATGATATTAATAATCAATTAGAAACAGTGCGAACAAAAGTTGTAACTTTACAACAACAAAAAGCAAAATTAACCGATGA
>CAKMYR010000077.1 GCA_929200175.1 uncultured Gammaproteobacteria bacterium | reverse complement strand
AGGTAGACCTATGCTTAATAATGAAATAGGATGTGCTTTATCCCATGCTAATATTTATCAAAAGATGAAAGATGAAAAAATCAAAGAAGCTATTGTTTTAGAAGATGATGCTATTATTACTTCTGATTTTGTTAAATATTTAAAGTTATCTACATTTAGTAAGCTTGGTTATGATTTTTTATTATTGTATTATCAATACTATTTGGGAATATCAATATTTAAAAAAATTGGCAACTTTGATAACTATGAAATACATGGCTTATACAATAATCCGCACGGAGCAGTTGCTTATTATTTGAATTATAAAATGGCTTTAAAATTACAAGAACAAACTAAAGTTATCTCATATGCTTCTGATTATCCAATTAATTTAAATACTCTTGGTAAATTTGGCGCAATCCAGCCAAGTATTATTAATACCAATGTACAGCCAAGCACAATAAATTTGAATAAATATGATGATAAAAAATGGCCTATGAGATTTAGAACCTATTGTTGTATAGATTATTTTACTAATAAGATAAATTATAATGGCTTATGGTGTTATATTTGTTATATCTACTCTAATTTGTTATATAGAATTTATAAATATATTAAATCATTTTTAAAGTTGTAAATAAATATGAATATTTTTGTATTAAACCTAAAACGCTCAACCGATAGACGCAAAGTTATGCAAGAGCAAATGGATAAACATCAAATAAATTTTGAATTTATTGAAGCTATAGATGGCAAGCAATTAACCAAAGAGCAATTAGCAAGAGTTGATATAAAAACTGCAAATAGACGATTAGGCAGAACTATGATTAATAATGAAATCGGCTGCGCTTTATCCCATGCTAGTATTTATCAAAAAATGGTAGATGAAAAAATCAAAGAGGCTATTATTCTAGAAGATGATGTTATTTTAACTTCTGGTTTTGTTAAGCATTTAAAATTATCTACGCTTAGTAATTTAGGCTATGATTGTTTATTATTGTATTATAAGTATTATTATATTGGAATAATTAAACAAATTGATAGTTTTGATAATTACCAAATACATAGTTTGAATAATAATCCGCACGGGGCAGTTGCTTATTATTTAAATTATAAAATGGCTCTTAGATTAAAAGAAATTACTAAAACTATATCTTATGTTGCTGATTATCCGATTGATTTAAATACTCTTGGTAAATTTGGCGCCATCCAACCTAATATGATTGATACTAATATAGAAATAAGTACAATAAATATCAAACTTATTAATAAATGGAAGGTTAGATTTAGAATATATTCTACTTGGGAATATTTTGCCAATCGGGTAAATTATAAAAATTTATGGGGTTATATTTATTATTTTTATTCTGATGCCTTGTGTAAAATTTTTAGCCGCTTTAAATCTTTACTAAAATTATAAGATGCATATTTTTGTAATAAATATGAAACGCTCAATTGATAGGCGCAAAAATATCCAGCAACAGATGGATAAACATCAAATAAATTTTGAATTTATTGAAGCTGTAGATGGTAATCAATTAACCAAAGAGCAATTAGCAAGAGTTGATAATAAACTTGCTACTAGGCGTTTGAGTGGCCCTTTATCTAAAAGACAAATAGGTTGCGCCTTATCTCATGCTAATATTTATCAAAAAATAGTAGATGAAAAAATCCAAAACACTATTATTTTAGAAGATGATGTTATTATCAGTGATGATTTTGTTAAACATTTAAAATTATCTACTTTTAGTAAGCTTGGTTATGATTTTTTGTCTTTATATTGCGGTTGTGAGATAGTTGACAAAGAAGTTAATAGTTTTGATAACTATAAAATATATAATTTTAATAGCAATGTATTTGGCGCTGTAGCTTATTATCTTAACTATAAAGCTGGGATTGAATTATCTAAGGTAACTAAAATTATATCTTGTTATTCTGATTTTCCAATTCATCTTGGTCGCATATGTAAAGCTGCAATTATTAAACCTAATATTATTAATTATAGTACAGGATTTAAAAGCACAATCAGTATGGTCAGCCCTAATTCTAACAAAATTGATATTTATGTTATAAAAAATAGAATTAGAAGATATTCTATGATCGAATATTTTTTAAATCCAACAAAATATCTAAATTTTAAAGAATTTATTAAAGATACATATTTTTTATTTTTACTAAAATTATATAGATCTATCAAAAATAATTTTAAAAAATAATCTTTATTTCAATATTAAAAAATTGTAGATCTTGATACCGTATCTATATGACCATTTGTTAATTTAAAAATTGTATCGCAATTTTTTATAGTGCTTAATCTATGCGCTATTATTATTAAGGTTTTATCCTTACCAATACTATAAATCTCTTCCATAATTTTATCTTCCATGCCGCTATCAAGCGCTGATGTTGCTTCATCTAATACCAATATTTCTGGATCATTATATAAAGCTCTAGCTATCGCGATTCTTTGTTTTTGCCCACCACTTAACATAATTCCCCCTTCGCCAACTTGGGTATTAATTCCTTTATGATGTTTTTCTAAAAAATCTAATATATTTGCCTTTTGAAGACAATTTTTAATTTTATCAATGTCAGGCTCTGTACCCAATACTATATTTTGCGCTACAGTGCCATCAAACAAATAAATAGATTGAGGGATATAACCTATTTTATTACGCCATTGTTTAATATTATTATCATTAATATCAACACCATCAACTAATACAGCTCCAGATAATGGCTTAAATAGCCCAATAATTATATCAATTAATGTGCTTTTCCCACTTCCGCTATCACCTATAAAAGCAACTCTTTGGCCTTTATTTATAACAAAATTAAGATTTTTTAAAATTATTTTATCTTTAATATATTCAAATTTAAGATTTTTTATTGTTATAGTTGAATTAAATTCAATTAAATCATCTTTTAAATCTTCAACTTTATAATTAAAATCATCGTAAACAATATCAACAGCTCTATGCCTAAACATAATCTCGTTATAATTAGTAATAACTCTATTTATAGCTGGCATTAGGCGATACATTCCAAGTACAAATAAAGAAATAATAGCAGTTACTCCAGAAACATCACTATTATATATATAAACTAAATAAGCAACTATAGTAACTACGATAATAAAACTTGATGCTTCTAATAATAGTCTAGGTAAATTATTTGATGTTGCAAAAGTAATACCTATCTTGCTATATTTGCTGATTATATCTTTAAATTCTCTGTTTAGTATGTTGTTACTTCCACTTAATTTAATCAACTTAAAATTACCAAAAGTAGAATTTAAAATCTCATAAAAATTTTTTTGATATTCTGCTCTTTTACCTCCTAAGTTTTTAATCATTCTTGATATTGGCTTAACAATGAAAAGAAATTGTACAGACAATAAAATAGTTAATGCCAATGTAATTTTCCAATTTGCCCAAATTAGCATAGAATAAATAAAAATAATAATAAAAGCCTCACTAAAAATCATTAATGAACAAGCAATAATAGCACTAAAATTTTCTGATTCGGAAATTATAGTTTTATTCAATACGCTACTATTGTTTTTTATGTAATCTTGGTAATTTCTTCCTAAATAATTTTCAAATAATCTGCAAACAATAAAAGAGTATCTAAGAGCGCCAAATTTAGCTGATAAATATGCAAAAATAATATTAAGAAATACTCTGAATATATAAAAAAATACAAGCACAACAGTAAACGCTAAAATAAAACTAACATTATCACTAAAATCAAATAATTTATAAATATAGCTAGAATATTTATTAGAATGGATTGTTTCAAAATTGCTGGCAAATGTAACAAATGGCATAATAATTGATACACTTATAGTCTCAATAACAGACATTACCAGAGCAAATAATACTAAAAAATAAAGAAATAGCTTATCTCTTCGATTTAAAAGTAAATTAATTTTTTTAATATAACTAAACATATGGTTATTATTTTAATGTGATATAGCTTTCTAGCTTAGTTTCATAGTATTTATTTAATAAGTATTTGCGGCAATTTTACTAGAATTTTTTGATACAAACTTCTCGTGATATTTTATATTACTTATGGTATAAATCTATTACTTTATTACTAACATTACTCCAAAGAAAATCTTTAGCAGCATAAGTCGCTTCATTGCTATATTTTTCAAACAACTTATTATCCATATTTATAACATTATTAATTGCTATTATTAAATCTTTTTTTAATTTATTTTCTTTGCAAATTGTAATAATGTTTTCATTAAAATATTCTTTAATTTGGACATTTTCAGCAATGATAACTGGAGTTCCAGCAGCCAAAGACTCTAATGCTACTAAGCTAAATGCCTCATATTTAGAAGGGATAATTGTTGCTATCGCTTTATTATATAGCTCATATAACTTATCTTCTTTTATATTATTTTTATAAACTATATTACTTTGTAGAGAATTGATAGTTTTATTGATTACAAAAATAAAATTAGTAGTAGAAAAATTATGAGCTATTTTTTCAATTATCCAAGGTCTTTTATTATCATCATAACGACCAACAAATAATAAATGTTTTCTTTTTTCTTTAGCTAAAGGATTTTGATTAATTTTCTTAATACCATTTGGAATCAAGCAAATTATGTTTTTATTAACTAAAGATAGGAAAAAATCTTTTTCCGCTTTTGATACAGCAATAATATTATCCATTTTTTTAATAGCAATTTTAGTAAATGTAGAAAAAAATAATTTAGCTAAAATAGGATATCTATGTTTATTAAATGGATGCATATGAGGAGTGTAAACCCATTTGGCATTTTTGTCTTTTTTAGCAAAAAAAGCTAATAAAATCACAAAAACAGCACTAAACCCATGAAAATGAATAATATCAAAATTATCTTTAAGCTTAGCAAAGCTTTTATAATTTGGAATTTTATTATTTATAAATAATCTATCTTTTGGAAACAGATAATCCACAGTAATATTATTATTTTTTAAATTAAGTGATAATTGAGTAATATGTTGTTCAATACCGCCAATATTATTGATATTATTATTTGCTACAAATAATACTTTTATATTTTTTATAGTACTCATTTATTTGAATTAACTATAAAGTCATTATAATCAATAGAATTATTGGCTACACTACGCCAGTTTTTTGCTAAATATTTATAACTTTTGATTGCATATTTAAATGTAACTAATTTATTTTTTGCTTTTCTTATTTCAAAAAATATCAATCCTAATTGTCCATATAAATAACAAATTAAATTAAATTTTGAATCTTGGTAAATTTCCTTATACCAAAAAATAAAACGATAAATAATTAACATTCTTACCGCAGATTCATTAGTAAGGCTTATTTCATCACTATCATAATGGATAAGTTTAAATTCCGGCAAATACATAAGCGAACCGTCACCATAATGTTTATAAATTTGATAACTAATCATCGTATCTTCACCACTAGACCAACGAATAAAATCAGCATTAAATCTAAATCCATCTGCAAATACTAATGATCTTATTGCGCAATTACCTCCTTTAAGGACTTGTGCTTTATGCTTAGTATTTAAAAAAAATCCATAACCATTACTAGCCGATCTTAAAGTTTTATTTTTAAAGCTATTAAAGCCTAGCATAGTTGTAAGCAATCTTTTAATAAAACTACTAATAGTAATTTTAGTATTATTAATGCTACCAGTAATAGCGACAACTTTAGGAGTTTTAGTAAAATAATCAATTGCTACATTAATATAATTTTTTTCTAACTCGGTATCATCATCAATAAAAAAGATAATGTCACCTTTGGCTTTTTTAATCCCGACATTTCGCGCCTGTGCCCCTGATTTAACATTGTGAAAGCATAGATTAATATTAAGTAACTCTTTAAATTTATCAACAATGGTATTAGTTTTAGCTATATCTCCTTGCTCAATTATAATAATCTCATCAGGTTTTTGCGATAATTCAGTAATAGACTTTAAGCATCTTTTAAGATCATAAGGGCGATTTAAAGTAGGTATAATAAAAGATGTTTTCATACTTACTATAATAAAGTTTAAAAATTTTATTGATTAGTATTTTATTTAAAATTGGCTTAATACTTTCAATTAAGAATTTTACCAGACTAAAATTAAACATAACTATTAATAAGCTTGTAAATAAGCAAATCAAACAATTATTATAAAAATACAATAATGCTAAACTTATTATATTATTTGTTTATTTATCCAATAGAATGGGTAATGCAAATTATTTTAG
>CAKMYR010000076.1 GCA_929200175.1 uncultured Gammaproteobacteria bacterium | reverse complement strand
TATCGATTTAAAGCCCCCAAACAGCCATTTTAAGCAAATACATCAAGTTAATATAAAATCTTCGATATTTTTGGATTGTGTAAGGGTTATTTTTAGATTATTAATGTGTTGAGTTGTATTGATCAACTCTCAATTTATAATATCGAATGTCTTGTTCAATCTCTTTTATCTCTGCTTTCATTTCTTCTAATTGTTTTTTTGTTATTTTATTTCCTATTAAATTAATGCTTAAGTTGTTTAATTTACTACTTATTTTATTTCTATCATCATTAATATCTAAACTTGTTTGAAAACTATCGTAATCTTGATGAAGTGATATTTTTGGAGTAGGTAAAATAGGCATAGAGGTTATTATTCTTGACATTTCAAGAATTTCCTGTGGAGATGCATACTCTATTCTATGTTCTTGTTTAGGTGTTGTTGTATTTTGTATAATAAATTTTTGTTGTACTAAAGGGCTAATGGCTATACCTGCTACAATAAGGCAAAGTGCACAAATGAAGTATAAAAACTTTGAATTTCCCATTAAACCCCCTTGTTTTATGTATGATGCTTTTATTAATTATAGTATATAGTGCTTTTTTGTGGTTTATTAATCTTCCAGTGGTCTTAAATATTTTGCGACTTTAACATATTCTGGTGAAAAATCATCTTCTTTTAAAACAACTAAACATTCAGTATCTATTAAATGATCTGTGCTAGTTGTTCCAGTTACATTTAAAAGGCTAATTACTTTTTGTTGTCCTATATTTTGAGCTACTTCAGATGTTTTATGTTTCACTAAGATATAATCCTTTAATATAAATTCTTTATTATTTATTGCAACTGATAGTTTAATTACTAAGTGGACACCTTTTTCATTTTTAGTATTTTTTTCTTTAACTCCAATTACTACAGCATGATATAATGGTGATGTTGATTTTAATAATTTTAGTACATCAGCATGTGATAGCTTAGTATCTTTCTGTTTATCATAGGCTTTTACTAAGGTTGGATCATACTCGAAAGCGTGCAATAAAATACCTAGTGCTTTACCTTTAAATTCATGTACTGCTAAATTAATTGGGTTAGTATCTTCTTCTTTGTACACTAAACCGCCTTTAGATTTCCAGTAATTATTAGTATTAACAAATAAGTATAAGTCTTTTGTTTCTTTATAGTGCATAACACTTGTTTTAGAAATAATGCAGTAATCATTGCGTGGATTATTTTTCATTGCTATGGTTGTGATATTATCTAAACTATAAGTATTAAAACAAATTGGTATGCATAATGTAGCTGCGGATGTGAATAAAGCATCTTCTTCAAACTTTATATTATGGTTATTTCCCTTAGCTAATAAAAAAGCTAATTGTTGGTTATCCGATTTCCTTTTTGCTGTTATGTTTACAACTCTACAAGAAACAGTAACTTCCTTTTTTCTTTCTTTTATTTTAAAAAATAGTTTGTTTTCCTCAACATTACTCCATTTTTCTGTAGCTAGATATTCCCTTAATATTTTTATAGCATAATCAACTTTATCATCAGTAATTTTTTCTTTTAAGCTATCTTTTACTTTGTTAATTTCAGATATATATGTAAGATAATTTGAGGTTCTAACTTTAGGAAATAGTTTAAAAATAAATCTATTATATGATATTTCTTGGTAATAATCGTCATCAATAAGCAATTGATCTAAAACTTGATTCGTAAACTTCTTTTTAAATGCTTTTTTTAATTTCTGTGTTCCATATTCCTGTATCATATATTTAAATAAAATAATATTTTTCTTATGGTTTTCAAAAATAGATCCCCATTTTTTAGCATCTGGAATATTTTTTTTAGATATTATAAATAATAGTTCTAATAGTTCCAGTGGGAAATCTTCTTTTGTTTTAAAGTAATTCTGATCGACTAAGAAGTTTACCCAAATATTATAACCTACTTTAGCCTTAGCAATTGTTTTTAGATCTGTTGTGTTACTGGTGTATATATCAGAAAAAAATGTTTTAAATCCGCTTATAGTTTTTCTTGTTCTATTTTCTATCGCTTTTTCAGTTGAAACACTATAAATATCAAGTGTTTTTAAATGGTTTTTATATTCGGTTGCGTATCCCCTGCATAATTCTGTAACTTGTTTTTTATTTTCTTGTTGTATATATTCAGCATATAGTTTAGGGTCTGGTTGATGAAAATATGTTACATAGTTACTATCTATTTTTAAATCACTGAAGTTTACTTTTTTTACTTTCCAACTTGCTTTTATCTTACCCTTTTTTCCTCTGGTGTATTCTTTATAATGACCATCAAAGCACAAATTATTTTGTGTTAATGATTGGTTTGACATTGCTTCATCAAAAACTAATACATTACTATGATTGTGTAGGTAGGTATCCATGTGTGTGGCTTTAGGGTCTTTAGGGTCAAATCTATAAAATACCCATGTCATTGCTATATTATGTCTTTTATAGAACGCCTCCCTATCAATAATTACTTTCATAAATGTATTTGATAATTGCAATTCTAATACAAATTCTTGACCGTCTATATTTCTTTTGGCATAAATATCGGGTCTTCTTCTTTCTGGTAGATCATCTCCAGTGTGGTAACGATCTACAATAGTTTTTTCTTTTTCTTTAATTTCATTTGTTTTTTTATCTATATAAGTAACTGGGTGTACATCTGAATAACTAGGTGTACTTTTAAAATAATTTCTAATTTTACATTTTAATTCAAAATGTTTTTCACTTTCAGTGGCTCCATTATATTTTTTTCTTTCAGTATCTCTTTTTGATTCTTGTTTAGTTTTTATCTTACAAACATCACTATCTTGTAAATGTGCAAAAAATCTGACGTGGCGTGGTTCATTTGTGCCTTTGTGTATTTCTTTAATTAACTTATACGATAGTTTTATAGGTTGTTTACATTCGGAACATAAATATAAAGGTTTGCCTATCTGTCTACTTCGATATAATTCTCGCCTTAGCTTGTCGGCTTCTTCGGGTATAAGGTCTAATAGTGGTATAGCAGAAATATCTATATTCCTAGTAGTACAAAATATTTTCTTAATGGTGCGGTTATCTTCTTCGATAAGATCCATTTTTACTCTTTACAGTTATTTATTATAAAGGAAAGTCATATTATTTATAGAGTTTTAAAGATACAAAGATAAAATTAAAAAATAAAAACTCTATAAAACAAGGCAATTACTAATTAGTATTATACCACAATAAAGGTATATAAGAAAAATATTATACGTCTATGTATGCACGGTAAATCCACCACTTTGGTGGTCATTGTTCTAGGAATTACCGTCTTTTTATTCTTCGCTATCCATGATAAATAAAGGGTTTTCTTTTTCTGCTTACGTTTTTTACCCCCCTTATTACTAGTAAGGGTATATGAATATCTAATATATTTAAAAAGTTATAGGTAAAAGATCATCATTTTTATAAACGTCATTGGTCTTATCTTCTATACTTATTTGTGTTAATTCTTCTAAATGTTTTTTTAATTTAGCTTTATCATTGTGCCTATCATAAATCACTTGAAAATATTTATTAACATTATTGTGCTTATCTAAATGTTTAATAACATCTGTAACATTATTAACAATCATATCATCTAAGGTATTAATCATAAGTTCGTAATTAATAGTAGTCCTATCATCATTAATAAAATATATATCGAATGAGCAACTATATTTAGTTTTTAGCTTCTGATCGGCTTTAACCCACATTAGATACTGATCTATGGTATTAAATTTAAATTGAGCTAATGAACAATAGTTTAATGTTAGTAATACAGGTATGGGATCACTAGGTTGTAATTTAGTGTTAATATAGAATCTGGATTTTAGATATTGTTTAGTTTTTAGCATTGTTGTTTTTACTGCTACTGGTAACACTAAACAATTATTTTTATTATATGTGATGTTCTCTAGTAGTAATTGATGCGGTGTTTTATCCTTAAAAGTATCTAATTCTATTAATTTATCATCATTATATTTATAACTGGTGTAATCTGTTTTTTGACCTGATCTAAATTTATATTCTAATTCATCAGTCATATTTTTCTGTACTAAATAGTTAGCCGATGCGTGTGTTGTTAGTAATGAAGTAGTATTTTTAATTTCTAAATCAAACAAACCTTTCCTATCAAGTTTTTCTAACTTCTGTGGTATTGTTAAACCATATTGTAATATTTTAAAAGTATCGTGAAGTAAGCTAACATTAAAATCTTGTTTAACTTTCTCTAGTAACTTATCCATGTGCATAACATTAGTAAAATTTTTAAAAGTGCATATCTTTAATTTGGCTAACTCTGCTCTACTATAACGATATAATCTAGCATAATATTGTGATTTATTACCTATAAAATAAGGAATATTAAATAATTCGCCATGCTGACCATCTGTTATACTACCAAATAAAAATAATGATTTCTCTAGCATATACATCATACATCTACAGATAGCAGTGATGTTATGTGCTAATATTACATTAGTTGTATTAAAATGTTTAGATACTGAAACCCCATAAGTAGTATTGGCAAATAATTTATACAGTTGTTCTAAAGGTGTTCCTTTTATATTATTTTTTCTATTAATAATATATTCATCAATTGTTAGTTCTCCTAGATTAACAGCTTGAAAACTATAATCGTTATTATGTTCTACTTGCCAATATTCCCTATTTAACCTATTAATATATTTTTCATGTTTAGGATAATAAGCAAACGCTTTTATTCTAACTTTCTTATAAAAATCATTCTTATGTACTGTAGACCAACAGTTAATTATTTCTAAAATATCAGATGTAATAACACCGTTTTTAATTTCCCTTAATAATATTTTAGTGTGTCCTGATTTAGAATCTAGAATATTATAGTTAAACCATGACGGTATTAAATCTTGATCGTACTTTAGTAGCTCTGTAATATCTATTACAGCTACCCATTTTCTAGGTATTAAATCCAGTTTTAAAAATCTATCAATAGTAATACCATGTTTAATATCTGTATCTAGTTTTAACCCTGCTATAACAGGTGTTCCCTGCACTACATCTAATGTTTGCATACTACGTGCATAAGCTCCTGCCATGTCAATATCATTAATAAAACTGTCTACTGTAGTTATATGTGTAGGTTTATTATTAGTACACCTGCCCCCGAATACCTTAGATAATAATCTAGCTTCTGATTTAATATTCATTAGTTTATTTGGTGATGGTGTTTTTATCTGATCTGGTGATTCTAGTTTAAAATGTTTTAAATATTTAGCTGTTAATATATTTTCAACAATAACCCCCATCGATAACTTATGGTTGCTAGATGTTTTATTTAATCCTAATTGATTATAAATTTTAGTTAGTAATACATCATGGTTTTCTAGTATCTGATAGCATTTTAAATCATCTAAGCTATATTTAACAAAATCATCATATCTATCAATATAAGCTAGGTGCATTTTAGTTTTATAATCATCTAATAATTTTTTATGCTTTAGTTCTGTGCCTGTTATCCTTGCTAAATCTTCTAGTTTTTGCCTGCCACAAATTGCGTTAGTATCTACAATTCGCAGTTGAAAATTAAAATCTTTACCGTTAATAGTTATTATTTGATCTAAATCAATGTTATAAGCCGTCAATCGTCCACGATCAAATTTTATCTTCTCCTCCCTGTATAAATCTGTAATATCATAATTAAAAATGTGATTAATATCTGCTAATGCAAAATGTGCATAAACAACAAGCAAACATTTATCTTTTATTTGATGTGCTTGCGTATTCTTAGTTGTAGTAACTATATAATCATTATCTGTAAGGTATTGTGATAATATATCGGGTTTTTCAAACACCTTATGTTTATTAATATTTTTAGTGTTACCAGTATCTATTAAATATTTTTTATATTGTTGTGTAATATATAATGTTGAATCATCTAATAAACCATGTTTAACCTGAACGCTAACAATTAATCTATCTATTAGTTTTCCATTTAAAATATCATAAGATAACGATTTATATTCAGTGTCTATATCCAAAGGTATGGCTATTGAGCCATTAATATTTTTTTTTAAATCTGAAGGTTTAATAATATTTTTATATTGTAATTTATTGTATTGTGTAAAAATCATTTTGTGGTATACTTTCCTTGTTAAATGTTGGTGGTGCAGAAACTATTCTAACATTTAACAACTAAATTTCTAGATAAATTGCTCTAACATTTTATTATTTTTATTGATTCTACTATCAAGTTTACAATAAACATTTT
>CAKMYR010000075.1:3913-6307 GCA_929200175.1 uncultured Gammaproteobacteria bacterium | reverse complement strand
TTATTATAGGAGTTAATACATTAGCTATCCCAACTATATCATTATTTCTTAATTTATTTGTAACCACACTAGGCAGTTATAATTTTTTACGCAATAAACATGGCAAGCTAGAAATTATCATGCCATTTTTAGTATCTGCTATACCTTTTGCTTATTTGGGTGGTACTTTTAATTTACCAAAAGAAATATTCCTTTGGATATTGCTTATTTCTCTTATTTTAGTTGTTTTGCGTATTTATTTTTGGGATAGTGATAAAGGAATTAGAATAAACTTAAGTAAGAATAAAAAAATAATATTATCATTATTTATAGGTTCAATTTTAGGATTAATATCAGGTATTGTTGGAATTGGAGGCGGTATATATTTAGTACCAATTATTATTATATTTAATATTGGAACTCAAAAACAAGCAGCAGCAGCTGCTGCTGTATTTATTTGGATGGTTTCTATTTCTGGAATTGCTTCACGCTTACAATATAATACAATTAATTTAATTGATTATATGCCAATAATTTTAGCTGTAATTTTTGGGGGATTTTTAGGTTCTTATATGGGATCTTTTAAATTTAATCAAAAAACAATGGAGAAAATTTTAACTATAATTATATTAATAGCAATCATATTATTGATAAAAAAAATATTGTTTTAATTATAAAATCTATTGTATTTTTTAAAATATTTATTTTTGCTATAAAAAAAGACTATAAATTAAATGTTTATTAATTAAATTATAATATAATGCTATGATTTATTTAAATTATATAAAAATTGAAAATTAAATCTTTTTTTTACAAAATTGGTCAAAGCAAATATTTTTTTCCTGCAATATCTTTATATTTTTTGTTAATGGAGTTTATTGCGCTTTATTACCAATATATTCTTGAATTTTACCCTTGTTCTCTTTGTGTACAAATAAGAGCATGGATTGTTGGGGTTATTATATTGTCTACTATTAATTCATTTATAACTAGATATAGATGTATTAGTTGGATTAATTTAACATTAATCATTTTACTTTTAGCTGGAGCTATTTACACTAGCTGGTACGCTTGGGAGGTAGAGAAAGGCACTATAGTATCTAGCTGTGCTTTTGGGGCAGGCTTTCCTGAATTTATGCTATTAGATGAATGGATTCCTTGGTTATTTGAAGCAACTGGAGATTGCGGGCAATCACCAGCTATGTGGCTTGGTTTTAGCATGGTAGAATGGTTGCTTATAACATTATCAATTCCTTTTATTATGTTAGTTTTAATATGGTTTGCTTATTTAAAAAGCGCTTTAACAGCCAAGAATTAAATATTAACTTCAAAACTATTTTTATTACAAATTAAAATTTTCAGTTATAAATTTTTTAAAATTTATAGTAGTTGGTGATAATTTATTTTTTGCATTATGAGCTATATACCAATGACGATAAATAGGAAATTTTTCAACATTTAGTTGTCTAATAACGCCTCTTTTTAATTCAGAATTAACAGTATGCTTAGACACAAATCCTATTCCTAAACCAGCTCGTACTGCTTCAATAATAGCCTCATTAGAATTAATTTCAATATTAGATTCAAACTTAATACCTGTTTTACGTTCAATAGTAGTTCTAGTTCCTGATCCTTTTTCTCTAGTTATTAATGTTTCTTTATAAAGTAAATCAATAGAATTTATTTTATTTTTAAGTAACGGATGTTTAGGATTAGAGATTACGATTAAAGGATTTTTCATTAATGGCTGTGTTATCAAAGGAATATTAGTAGGCGGTTCACCCATTATTACTAAATCTACTTGGTTATTAGATAATTTTTCTAATAAAATTTGACGATTAGTAACTTCAAGCTTAAATGTTATTTTTGGATTATTGGCTTTAAATTCTGATAAAACTCTAGATACAAAAAAGTTAGTAGTTGTAGCTGCTGCTATACTAATATGACCAGAACCTGGATCTAATATTTGCTCAATTTCTGAATTTGAATTTTTTATTAGATTAATTATTTCTATTGACATTAAATAAAGTTTTTCTCCAATATAAGTTGTATTAACAGATTTGCCTTTTAAAATTAATAAATCTGCGCCTATGTTTTTTTGCAACTCTTGGATTTGCATATAAACTGCAGGTTGAGTTATGAATAATTCCTTGCTAGCTTTAGTGAAACTTTTAAGCCTAACTACAGATTCAAAGCTAGTAATTTGTTTTAGCGTATAATTAATCATAATAAAAATTTATTATTAAATAAATAAATATTATTTTACATTATTCTTTATGCTTTATAATGGAAACCTTTTTTAATGAATAGGAGAATTAAATGGCTAAAGTTTATGACGCTGGGGTAAAAGAATACCGTGAGAATTATTGGATGCCAGATTATAGCTGGGATAAGTCCCAATATATGCAATAATTG
>CAKMYR010000075.1:0-3903 GCA_929200175.1 uncultured Gammaproteobacteria bacterium | reverse complement strand
AGATTATGTACCTAAAGATACTGATATATTGGCTTGTTTTAAAACAACACCTCAAGAGGGAGTTCCTCGTGAAGAAGTTGCAGCTGCAGTTGCTGCTGAGTCTTCAACTGGTACTTGGACTACAGTTTGGACTGATTTATTAACTGATTTAGATTATTATAAAGGTAGAGCTTATGCAATTGAAGATGTTCCGGGCGATGATACATGTTTTTATGCCTTTATTGCATACCCAATAGATTTGTTTGAAGAAGGTTCAGTAGTAAATGTACTAACTTCTCTTGTTGGTAATGTTTTTGGATTTAAAGCTTTACGTGCTTTAAGATTGGAAGATGTTCGTTTTCCATTAGCATTTGTTAAAACTTGTGGCGGGCCTCCTGCTGGAATTCAAGTAGAAAGAGATCGTTTTAATAAATATGGCCGTGCTTTACTTGGTTGTACACTTAAGCCAAAATTAGGTCTTTCTGCTAAAAACTATGGCCGTGCTTGTTATGAATGTTTAAGAGGCGGGTTAGATTTAACTAAAGATGATGAAAATATTAATTCACAACCATTTATGCGTTGGCGTGATCGTTTTGGTTATGTAATGGACGCTATTGAAAAAGCTGAAGTTGAAACTGGCGAGAAAAAAGGTCATTATCTAAATGTAACAGCACCTACAGTTGAAGAAATGTATAAGCGTGCAGAGTATGCTAAAGAATTAGGCGCTCCTATTATTATGCATGACTATTTAACTGGTGGCTTTACTGCTAATACTTCGATTGCGAATTGGTGTCGTGACAATGGTATTTTGTTACATATTCATCGTGCTATGCATGCTGTTATAGATCGTAATCCTCATCATGGAATTCATTTCCGTGTACTTGCTAAATGTTTAAGATTATCTGGCGGAGATCATCTGCACTCTGGTACTGTTGTTGGTAAATTAGAAGGAGACAGAGAACCTACTCTTGGTTGGATTGATTGTATGCGTGATAGTTTTATTAAAGAAGATAGAACTAGAGGAATTTTCTTTGATCAAGATTTTGGTTCAATGCCTGGCGTATTCCCTGTAGCTTCAGGAGGTATTCATGTTTGGCATATGCCTGCTTTAGTTAATATTTTTGGTGATGATGCTTGTTTACAATTTGGTGGCGGAACTTTAGGTCATCCTTGGGGTAATGCTTCTGGCGCTGCCGCTAATCGTGTTGCTTTAGAGGCTTGTGTTGAGGCTCGTAATGCTGGTCGCGAATTAGAAAAAGAAGGTAAAGAAATTCTTACTGCTGCTGCTAAGCACAGTCCTGAATTAGAAGCTGCTATGGAAACTTGGAAAGAAATAAAATTTGAGTTTGATACAGTTGACAAGATAGACGCAGTACACAAATAATATTTTAAAAATAAATTAGGAGCATAAAATGCAAGACTATAAATCTAGTTTAAGTAATACAGATAGCCGTAAGTTTGAAACTTTTTCTTATTTACCGACTTTTAGTGATGAACAACTTCGTAAACAAGTTCAATATATTGTAAACAAAGGTTGGAATCCAAGTATTGAGCATACAGAGCCAGAAAATGCATCTGATACATATTGGTATATGTGGAAACTTCCACTTTTTGGTGAGTCAGATGTCGATGTAATTATTAAAGAGTTAGAAGCTTGTCGTGCTGCACATCCAAATAATCATGTTCGTTTATTAGGATTAGATAATTTTGCCCAATGTGCAGGAACTTCAATGGTAGTTTATCGCGCTAAAACTTAAGATAAATTAACTATTACAAATGCTTAAATCTAATAATAAGTATGTAGGCATAAATAATGATATCAATGGAGGCATGACCTCCATTGGTAAAATTATTAGAGATGCCTGGGTTTTTGGGGTTATACCCGAAACTCAAAGTTGCGAAGGCTGGGAGCTAGCAAGAATTGACGACTTATTACGAAAAGTTGAAGATGAATGGGATAAATATGGTTTTATTGTTAGTAATTTACCAAAAGAGCTATTTTTAAAACATAAAGAAATTCATGGAGCAGCTTTTAAAAAAGCTAAATTATCAGGATGGTCTGGTGAGCAAGAGACCCTTAATGAAATATAATTAAATGTTATGAATACAATAGATCAAAAACAGTTTATTATTAAAAAAGAACCTTATTACGAGGTTGTTGGTGATGAGATTGATCTTTATAATGCTGCTTATAGTGTACGTATGCCAGTTATGATAAAAGGCCCAACTGGTTGTGGTAAATCTCGTTTTGTTGAATATATGGCTTGGAAATTAAAAAAGCCACTGATAACAGTAGCTTGTAATGAAGATATGACAGCTTCAGATTTAGTTGGTCGTTTTTTGCTTGATAAAAATGGCACTAAATGGCAAGATGGACCACTTACTACTGCTGCTAGAATTGGCGCTATTTGTTATCTTGATGAGGTTGTAGAAGCGCGCCAAGATACTACTGTTGTTATTCATCCTTTAACTGATCATCGCCGTGAATTACCATTAGATAAAAAAGGTGAATTAGTAAAAGCTCATGCTGACTTTCAATTAGTAGTTTCTTATAATCCGGGTTATCAAAGCCTAATGAAGGATTTAAAACAATCAACTAAACAACGTTTTGGCGGAATGGAATTTAGTTATCCGGAAACTGAGTTAGAGATAGCTATTGTCTCTAAAGAATCTGGCGTTGATAAAAAAATTTCTGAAAAGTTAGTGCAAATTGCGCATAGAGCTAGAAATTTAAAAGGACATGGTTTAGATGAGGGAATTTCTACTCGTCTTTTAGTATATGCAGGACAATTAATTAATAAAGGAATCGCCCCTGAAGCTGCTTGTAGTATGACTATGATTACTCCGCTAACAGATGATCCAGATATGCATGATACTTTAGTAACTGCAGTACAAACATTTTTTGAATAATCCTTTTAATAGTATTATTTGTTGCTAAATAATACAAAGATTCCATTTAATAGTTTTTAATCAGACTATACTAAATCTTATTATGCTCAAAAACCAAAAAAATACTATGGAAATAATGTACATTAAAATAAATATTGATAAATCAAATAAAGATATTGATAATATTAGAGAGGAAGGATTATTTTTTTCAAACATTGCAGAAGCCATAAGTTTAGATAGAGCTAGTATTGAGGAAATCGATGAAAGTAATTACTTATCTGAAATTAATAATATTAAAGACAAATATTTGAAATGACAAAAGTTGAAGCAATAGTCAATGTTATACAAGATAATGATGGTATTGCTAATTGGTCAATTATTTATAACGAGATAGAAAAATATTATCCAGCTATCAAGAAATCAAAAAAATGGACTGCCGGCGTTAGAGGTGTGCTATATAGAGAAATTAAAAATAATAAAAACTTCAAAAAGATTGATGAAGGTATATTTGCATTAATAGATTATGATGAAAGCCTGCTTATTTTAGATGAAGATAAAAAAGACACAGAAACGTCGAATATTATAAAGATTAGAAAAGGGCAAGATAAATTTAGAAAAAAATTACTTGAAAAAATAAAAAGATGTCCGATTACTAAAATCACCGATGAAAGGCTATTGTTAGCTTCTCATATAAAGCCTTGGGCTAAGAGCAATAATGAAGAAAGATTAGATATAAATAATGGATTAATTTTATCACCACTATTTGATAAATTATTTGATAATGGTTTAATCACTTTTTCATTCCAGTCGGAATTAATAATATCTAATTCATTGAAACCAAAAAATATAGAAAGAATAGGCATAAAAAATAAACATAAATTTATTGACTTACCAATAAAAGGTAGAGAACAATACCTAGAATATCATCATAATAAAATTTTTTTAAAAGTCTAAACTTAAAGCAAATTTCTAATCAAGATTTAGATGAATTATTTTTTAAATTATCACTTTAGATTTTTTAAAAATATAAAATTG
>CAKMYR010000074.1 GCA_929200175.1 uncultured Gammaproteobacteria bacterium | reverse complement strand
CATGATATTGTTCATACATGGTTTAATAACATCAAAAAAAATAAAAAATTCTTTTTGTCTGATTCAACTGGGGTAAATATTAAAGCTAGAAAGGTTCTGACTGGTGTAATTCTTATGCAAGAATTTTTAAAAAAGAAAATACCCCAAAAAGAAAATAATATCGCTACGATTATTCCAACATCAGTAGCTGGCAGTCTTGTCAATATAGCATTATTAAATCTAGGAAAAACTGTTTGTCATTTGAATTATACTAGCGACTTAAATTCACTTGATAACTCTATTAAAATATCCAATGCTAATACATTAATAACCTCAAAGAAATTTATATCAATACTAAATGACAAAGGATTTAATTTGTCTAATTCAATTGCTAAATTGAATATTGTATATTTAGAAGATTTAAAAACATATGCTAATACTTTTAAAAAAATAAAATATTATCTATTAACATTTATCCATGTATCAATTCTTAAATGGTTATTTGCTCAAAAAAACCAACCAGACAAAACTGCATTTATTCTATTTAGTAGTGGAAGTGAAAACACCCCAAAAGGAATACGGCTTAGTCACAAAAACATTGTAGGCAATGTTATACAATCTAGTTATATGCTCAATATCCAAAACAATGATGTCTTAATTGGAACTCTACCAATTTTTCATTCATTTGGACTAACAGTTTGTGCTATATTGCCACAATTAATAGGTATAAGTGCTGTTTATCATCCAGATCCAACAGATGGCGTTACTATATCAGAACTAGTCAGTAAATATAAAGGAACAATGTTATTTGCAACACCAACTTTTCTCAGACTATATACAAAAAATCAAAAAATTAATCCGCAGCTTTTTCAAAACCTAAATAAAGTGATTGTTGGCGCAGAAAAACTACCAGAAAATACAAAAAAAGAATTTCAAGAGAGATTCAATGTTAATGTTTATGAGGGTTATGGAACAACAGAAACATCCCCAGTAATTAGTTGCAATTCTCCAAACAACGAACAAATACAAAATAAAGCTAGCACTGTTGGCAGACCTCTTATCGGAACTAAAGTAATTATTGTTGATCCTAAAACATATAAAGAACTTGATATCGACCAAGAGGGGCTGGTTATGGTTTCAGGC
The DNA here is from genome assembly GCA_929200175.1 of uncultured Gammaproteobacteria bacterium. Taxonomy (GTDB): domain Bacteria; phylum Pseudomonadota; class Gammaproteobacteria; order PS1; family Pseudothioglobaceae; genus CAKMYR01. Next base: position 5,200 of record CAKMYR010000074.1, on the reverse strand, counting down.
ATTCAAGTTATGCAAGGATATTTGGGTGATAATCTCAAAACACAAAATGTATTAAAAACTATAAACGACGCAATTTTTTACAACACTGGCGACAGAGGAAAGATGGACAAAGATGGCTTTCTTACCATTATTGATAGATACGCTCGTTTTGTCAAAATCGCAGGGGAAATGATGAGTTTATCTAAACTAGAATTTGAGATTTGCAAACATGTTAAGGATATAGAAGTATGCGCTACTAGTCTATATGATGATAAAAAAGGAGAAAAAATAATCTTATTACACACAGGCGATATCAACATTAAAAAATTAAAACAAGAGCTTCTTGGCAGCATAAATCCACTTTTTATTCCCAATAATTTTATTCAAGTTAACGAAATACCAAAATTAGGCTCTGGTAAAGTTAATTTCTCTAAAGTTAAACAAATAGCAAAGGATAATCTAATTAGATAAAAGGCTTAGAGTTTGATTTTTGAATAATATTTTGCAGGAATAGTTTTATTTTTCCTAATTAATACAAGTTAAGGTTAACTATAAAATTACCCTTAATGAAGTTCATAAAATTATCAAACTAAACAAAGCCAAAAGCTAATACCAAGAGCGCTCAAAAAAGCCTTATATTTGAATTTATATGTTTTGGATTTGTAGTAATGCCATATCAAAAACATTTTTATTATGATAATTCAGTGCGATAGATAATTCAGTACAGGCAATAATAACAGCATTATTTTTAGCATATTCTTCTACTAAATTATTAAAATTATTTAATTCTATTATTGATGCTTTGTTTTCATATACTTGTTTTCTGATTGTATCAATCAATTGCATATCTCTTGCTTTAGGTAGTAATAACTTAATATTGTTAGCACCAAAAATATCTTTAATATAGTTTGAGTGCATTGTATAAAGTGAGCCTAATAATACTACTTGTTTAAAATTATTAGCTTTAATAGCCTTAATACTAAGGGCTATCGGATGAATAATATTTGTATTTTTATCTATCTTTATATTATCAATAGTTTCATGCAGGGTAATATTAGGAATTAAGATTTTATTAACCTCAAGACTAAGTAATTGCTCAATATAATTTTTCATTATATTTTCTAGTTGCTTAGATGGTTTTGGTAATAAATTATTGATTTGCTCAAAATTAGTTTTTAATAATTCAAAACTTAAATCTTTTGCTAGCTTTTTAAGATAAAAATTAGTGGCATTAGCCCCTAAAGCTAAAATTCCTAACTTTTGATTTTGCATTAAAATCTCTCTAAAATATAGTTTGAAAAATAATTATTAGAATCGTTTAGTTGCTTAATAATTTGAAAATCAGTATTAGCAATAATGCCTTGTAAGATTTTACGATTGTATTTTCTTGAAATTTCGGTTTCTATTTTCTCACCTTTTTTAAAATAAAAAGTCTTTTTAATCTTGTCAATATAAACATTTTGCTCAGTATCACTTACTAAAAAACTTTTAGCAATCCCATCTTTTTCTTGATATTCTGGTTTATGACTAAAGTTATCAATATTAAAATCAGCCCCTAGCTCATTATTGATTCTATCTAATAAATTTAAATTAAATTCTTTGGTAACACCATGTTTATCATTGTACGCTGGCATAACAATTGATGCCGATTTAATTAAATCAACTCCTAGAATTAATTTATCGTTTGGACTTAGATTAGAGCCTAATTTATAGATAAAATCAGTAGCAACTTCATCTGTCATATTGCCGATATTTGAGCCTAAAAATAACAATACTTTAGGATTGTGATTATCTTTTAAAGATGACAAAACTTTAAAATAATCGCCTTGCTTTTTATTAATACTAATATTTTTTATATCTTTTTTTATGTTTTTTTCAATAATATTAAGGGAATTTTGCGATATATCAATAGGAGTAAAGCTAAAATTATAATTTTGCTCATTTAGTGCTTTTAGTAATTGCTTGGTTTTTAGTCCGTCTCCTGCCCCTAATTCTATTAGCTCAAAATAAGTGCTTTGATTTACAGCTAAAGCATCTATCATATTTTGTGATTGTTTGGTAAAAATCTCAAGCTCTGCACGGGTTAAATAGTATTCTGGCAAGTGCATAATCTTCACAAATAAACTATCACCTTTTTTGTCGTAAAAATATTTTGATGGTAATGATTTAGGATAATTACTTAATCCTTCATCTACTTCTTGTTTAAATTGTTCTAGCATTTAACTAAACGAATTCCGTTAAATTGCCAGCGCTCATCGGAATAGAAAAAATTACGATAAGTCTTTCTGCTATGATTTTTGCTAGTTGCAACAGAGCTACCTCTTAAAACCATTTGATTATTCATAAACTTGCCATTGTATTCTCCTACTGCACCTTTGGCTTGTTTGTAATTTGGGTAGGGTAAATATGCGCTGCTAGTCCATTCCCAACGCTTACCCCAATCTAGTTTATCAGCTGCAACTTCCCACTCAAACTCTGTAGCAAGACGCATATTTTTCCATCTTGCAAAAGCATCAGCCTCATAAAAACTAATATGGGCTAAAATCGCATCATCATCAACTGCTTTAAGCCCAGATAAAGTGTAATAATGCCATTTGTTGGCTATTTTGTGCCAATAAAGCGGTGCTTTAACTTTGTTTTTTTGTACCCAACACCAACCTTCTTCTAACCATAAATTAAAATCATCATAAGCACCACTATCAATAAATTCAATATACTGTGCGTTAGTTATTAAAGATTTACTGATTTCAAATTTATTGATATAAACCTTATGTGCTTTTAATTCGTTGTCATAACAAAAGCCATCATCTTGATAACCGATTTGATAAACCCCTTTGTCAATACTAACAAAACCAAAGCTTTGGTTTTTATCACTAACTAAATTAAAATTAGTATCATATTCTGGAAATATCGGATTATGTCCAAATGTGTATTTAATGTCTGTTAATAATAATTCTTGATGCTGTTGTTCATGATTAATCCCAAGTATGATTAATTGTAAAACTTCATCACTAGGATTAGTCTGTAAAAGCCTAATCATCATTTTGTCAATATGTAAACGATAGGCATATACAGTTTTAACCGTTGGACGAGTTAGATCGCCCCTATTTGGCCTTAATAACATTTCGCCAATATTGCGGTAATAACTATTAAAGATAAAATTAAAATTTTGATCAAATTCTGCGTAATTAGCTAAATGCTTTTTTAAAATAAAGTCTTCAAAAAACCAACTAACATGCCCTAAATGCCACTTAATAGGACTAGTAAAAGTAGTAACCTGAGTAACATAATCCTCTATCTCTAGAGGACTGCATAATTTTTCGGTATATAACCTAGTCTCAGTATAAAGCTTAAGGATATCTTTAGAGCCTACCATTATTAATCAACCAGCGGGATTTCTTCCATATTACCCCTTTCTAGTTTTCTGCTCATAACAACTCCATATCCTTATATTCAAAAAATAAAACCCACCTAATTAAAATACATTTTAAACAATTTTTTCACTAAATTACTAAACATATAAAATTACTATATTATTTTGTTTTTATGGCAGTAACACTATTACCACCAAATAAGAATTACCATTTGTATTTTCCACCCTCTAAAAACTAAAAAAATTGAAACACTAACCCAACACAACAACAAGCATTAGAAAAGCATTAAATCAAAGAAAAATGGTAAATTGCATATAGTCCTAATTATTTGTGAGGGGCAGGATTAAGTGGAAAAGGTATCACAGCAAGAGATAAATTGTCATCAAACTTATAAAACAATTTTTTATTAAATTTACTCCAACTAGGGTAGATAAGTATTACTCTTTTTACTTTATATTTTTTACCATAGGCAAATAGCTGATACATATCACTTTGTTTAATAGTGTGATTATTGTCCTTGCCATAAATTGGTGTCGGGCTTTTTCCGTCAATAAGTTTCCATTTTGTATCCAAAACTAATCTAATATCTTCTCTATTTTTATGACTCACCACAATATCTGGCCTCATATTAAAAACTGCCTTTTTATTGGAATATGCTAAAGCTTTTTGTGGTTTTTGTTCTGTTAAAGTGTATTTATTATTTAGTTTAGAAGCTAATATTTTAGCCACATATTTTTCAAACAATTTTTCCATAGGAATTAAAAAAGAAATGCCGGCGTATTTGCCTTTTAAAGTGAATGGGCTTTGTTGGTTTAAAATTAATTTAAGCCATGGCAAAGCACTTTGGTAATAATTCATATCACGACTAGTTGACCATTTAGCAAAATCACTTAGGTAGTTTTTTGATAAAGGCACTTCGTCAAATAACATTATCAAATGCTTTGCCAAACTTTGATTGTGATTATCTCTGCTCCACTTGCTAATTTGGACAAGCGCTGAATGAATTAGGCGATTTTCTGCTCGATTAGGTGAGAGAATATCATATTCAATATGAAATAAATGTTGGTGGTGTGGTGGCTCATTGACTTGTTTTTGTAATTGTAATTGTCCTTTTAAAAACTTTTCATGCCTAGCAACTCTAATATAATCTTTGCGAATACCTTTTTTAACAATTATATCAATACAGCTTAAAAACCAACCAATCAAAATTTCTGGAATGGGCTTATTTTGAATTTGCAATGACGCCTTAGTTGTTTCTATAAAATCCAAATTATTTACTATTCTTAGCATTTTCGCTAAAATTTTACGGCTTTTACCAGCAGATTCGCTACTGGCTTTATCTTCAATTTTAGGTAAAATTTCAATTTGAGTGCCGTCTGGAGTTGTAATCACACCAACAAAATTTTGTACTTTTAAAGTGTTTTTATTATGAAGCCTTAAAAAGCGATTATCTTTTTTATCAGAATTTGCAAATTTTGATAATTGTTCCCAAGATTTAGAGTTGATATAAATATTATCAATATTAGTATAGTCTTTAAAATCTTTATCCTCTTTTATTAGATGAATTTTGCCCCATTCACGAATATATAAAGACTTTAATTGTTTTGACATTTTTTAGCTTTTGTCGCTGTCCTGTTGATAAATATTCATAAAAGCTAAAGTATCTAATTCATCAAAATTTTGTCGTTTATAAATAGTTTTGTTAAATTCATCATCATTAAATAAATTTTGCTCAACTTTTTGATAAAATTTTTCAGCTTTATCATCATTCAAAACCAAACGAATTTTTTGCCAATCATCATAAAAATACTCTTCTAAAAGAGGCAAAATTTTATTTTTAAAAGCAC
>CAKMYR010000073.1 GCA_929200175.1 uncultured Gammaproteobacteria bacterium | reverse complement strand
TCCATATGCTGCTCTGATTTTCTCATAATATAAAAAAATCTAGTTGCATCAACTCCAACCTCTTGGTAAAGCTCTTTTAAAGTAACAAAAGATCCGCTTCGTGTAGACATTACAAGTTTTTTGCCGTCTTTGTATAAATTGGCAAATTGTACTAACAAAAATTTTAATTTATTTTGATCATATCCAAGAGCTTTTATTGCTGCAGCAATTCTTTTTGTATAACCATGATGATCTGCTCCTAAAATGTCAATTATTTGATCATAACCTCTATCAAATTTTGTTACATGGTAAGATATATCAGAAGCAAAATAGGTATATAGTCCATTAGCACGCAAAATAACTCTATCTTTTTCATCACCATATTTTGTTGCATTAAACCATTTTGCTCCGTCCTTATCATATATATCTTTATCTAAATTCTTGATAATTTTTGTGTTACTTTTGCTTTCAATTAAAGATTTTTCGCTATAAAAATTATCATAATTAACTCCAAGCTCTTTTAAATCAAACTTAATATCTTTTACAATTTGAGTAATTGTTAAATCTAATATTTTTGTATAGTCTTTAGCTAAAATTTGTTTACAATTACTAATTAAGCTATCAAGGTATTTTTCTTTATCGTAATCTTCTTTTAAATCTTTGCAAGCGCCAACAAAAATATCTGCTTTTTTTATATCTTTTATTTCATTTGCAATCTTTAAAATATATTTTCCCTTATAGCAATTATCGGGAAATTTATTTGTTTTTATATAGCGCAAATAAACCGATATAACCAAAATATCAATTTGCCGTCCTGCATCATTTAAATAGTATTCATTGTCAACCTTAAACCCAACAGTTCTTAATAAATTAGTAAGAGTAGCCCCATAAGCCGCACTACGGCCATGCCCTACATGTAAAGGGCCTGTTGGATTTGCAGAAACAAATTCTAATAATATTTTTTTTCCTTTTCCAAGATCAGAAAAGCCATATTTCGAACCTTTATTGATTATCTTTTTTATAACTAATTTATTAGCGTCTTTGGTAATAAAAAAATTAATAAATCCTGGTTTTTCTATTTTTATTGCATTAATTTCTTCGCTTTTGTTAATGTTTGCAACAATTTTATTTGCTAATTTTTCTGGCTCTATATTTGCTTGTTTTGATAACACAAGAGCAATATTTGTAGCAAAATCTCCATGAGTTTTACTTTTAGAGTTACTAACTTTAATTGTTGTGGGAGCTACTTTAATAACTCCGCAATCAATAAGTACATCTATTGATTTTTTTAATAAAAGCTCCAACTTTTCTTTCATAAAGATTTGTTGCTAAAATTTTTCTTAATCAATAGTTTTTTCATAATTTTTTGATAATAATACAAAAGATAAAATAATTTTATGGACAATATAAACTAAAAAATATAATAAAGAATTTTAGCCTTTATTTTTAATACTTCCAAAGCTCATGCAGCCCCAAAATCCTTGTGTTTTTTAATGCCAATTTCACATTGCTCTATAATCATTTTGTTTTAAAAATTTATGAAATCAACAAAAATAAACTTATTTTTATAGTTATTAACTTGCTTGTTGCCAAGAATTACCAATTTTTGTATTAACCTTTAAAGGAATATCTAATTTACAAACATCTCTCATTAGCTGTTCTATTTTACCAGCAAATGCTTTTGCCTTAGAATTTTTAGTCTCGAAAATTAATTCATCATGCACTTGTAAAATCATTTTTATGTCATGGTTTTTATCTTTAATCCATGAATTTATATCTATCATGGCTTTTTTAATAATATCCGCAGATGAGCCTTGCATAGGTGCGTTTATAGCAGCACGCAAAGCTTGTTGTTGCTGTATTTTGCTTTTTGCATAAATATGTGGCAGATACAATCTCCTTCCCATTATGGTTTTTACATAGCCTAATTCTTTTGCTTTTTCTTTGGTTTTGTCCATATAATTTAAAACACAAGGATAGCTCTTAAAATAAGAATCCATATATTCTTTTGCTTGACCTCTAGAAATATCTAGCTGCTTAGATAGGCCAAAGGCACTCATCCCATAAATCAAACCAAAATTAATTTCTTTAGCATGGCGGCGATGCTCTTTTGTTATCTCTTCTGGTCTTAAGTCAAACATAGTCACAGCTGTTTCATTATGTACATCTTTGTCATTATTAAAGGCATATACTAAATTTTTGTCTTTAGAAAAATGCGCCATAATCCTTAACTCAATTTGTGAATAATCAGCAGCGATAATAACATTACCTTTATCGGCAACAAAAGCATCTCTTATCTTTGATACTCCTTCTCTAATAGGTATATTTTGTAAATTTGGATTTAAAGACGAAAGGCGTCCTGTTGAGGTAAAAGCATTACTATATGATGTGTGTATTCTTTTAGTTTTTGCATTAATTTGCTTAGGCAATGCTTCTAAATAAGTTGAATTAATTTTTGTTAAAGCACGATAATCTAAAATTATATTTGCAAATGGATGATTTAGAGATTTTAATACTTCCTCGCCAGTAGATAGCTCTCCTTTAGGGGTTTTTTTATTCGATTTTAATCCTAACCCTTCTTTACCAAACAAGATTTCCTGTACTTGTTTTGGCGATTCAAGATTAAATTCTTGATCAACAAATTTAAAAGCTTTATTTTGAGCTTCATTCATTTTTTTTACAACTTCTTTTTGTTGTTGTTTTAGTATATTTATATCTACTTTAATGCCGTTGCGCTCCATATACACTAATACCTTAATGATAGGAATTTCAATATTTTTATATAAATCAACCAGTTTTTTGTTCTTAATAATTTTTTGCTCTAATAATTGATTCAATAAATAAATAATAATAACTTTTTCACAAAAATAATCACAAGTCTTGTTTATACTTAGGCTATTAAAACTGAGTTGATTTTTGCCCTTACCCAACATCTCAACTAGGTCGATATTTTTATAATTAAGATACTTAGCAGCTAAATTTTGAATATTATTATTTATTATTGAATTTATGCAATAAGATTTAAGCGATACATCATCAACAATATTAGCTAAATTTATATTGTTATTTTTTAATACATGGTAACAATGTTTAACATTTTCGCCTATTTTTTCTATATTTTTATCTTCTAAAATTGGCTTTAATTCATCTAATACAAAATCAAAATTAAGCTGTTTTTTGGCATCAAGATAATCATGGGCAACTGGAATGTAAAAACTTTTTTTATTCACTAAAAAAGCCCATCCTACTATTTGAGAATCTAGGTAGTGAGAAGAATTAATTGCTAAATCTATAACAAAACTTTTACTTTTTTTTAATTCAACAACTAAATTATTAAATTTTTCTTTATTGATAATAAGTGTTTTTTTGTATTCTTCATCTAAAATTATTGTTTTGCCTGCTTGGTTTTCTGTCTCTGTTGGTGGCGTTTTAGGTTGATTTGATAAAGGCTTAATATCTAGCTGTTTAAGCCAGGCTAAAAACTCATATTTCTCATATAACTTGGCTAGCTTTTCATTATCTGGAGTCTTTTTAACAATCAATACATCATCAGGCAAATCAACATCAAACTTAAGCTTTACAAGCTTATAAGATAAATCCAATAAATCAAGATTAGCCTGTATTTTTTCAGCTATACTTTTTTTAATTTTATCCATATTAGCTTTAATATTGGCAATTGTTTGATATTCTTTAATTAGCGTTGCTGCCGTTTTAGGACCAATACTTGGAACTCCAGGAATATTATCAGCACTGTCTCCTGTTAATGCAAAAAAATCATTAATTTGCTCTGGAGCAACACCTAGTTTATCAATAACTCCTTGTCTATCATATAAAGCTCCTTTCATATCTGATTGCGATACATTTGCATTGACTAAGCTCATTAAGTCTTTATCTCCGCTTGCTATCAGAGTTTTTATATTATTTTCATCGGCCTTTTTACTAATAGTAGCAATTACATCATCGGCTTCTACTCCATCAAAACATATAAATTTAAATCCCATCGCTTTAACAATCTCATACAAAGGATCAATTTGGATTATTAAAGCTTTGTCTGCTGGCTTTCTATTGGCTTTATATTCAGGATAAATATCATGCCTAAAATTCTTTGATTTAGCATCAAATACTGTTATTATTTGGGCTTCAGGATACATCTTTTCAAGTTTTTTAAGAGCTCCTATTACCCCAAATATAGCTCCGGTTGGAAATCCTTCTTTATTGGTTAGCCCTTGTCTTATAGTAGAAAAATAAGAGCGAAATAAAAAAGCTGATCCGTCAAACAAAATTAATTTATATGGCATAGATTAATTTTACTATTTTTTAGTATAATTAAAAATTAAATCTATCATTTTTAATTTTAACTTTCAAAATGTCAAAAACCCTTATTAAGGTCAATAATATAAGCCTTTCTTCTTTTAATAAAAATATTCTTGATAATGTAAGTTTTGAATTAAAAAATAATGACTTTATTACCTTAATTGGACCAAATGGTGCAGGCAAAAGCTCTCTTATTAAGGTTATATTAGGGCTTATTTCTGCTGATAGCGGAAGTGTAACTAAAGCTAAAAAACTAAAAATAGGCTACACTCCGCAAAAATTTATAGTAAATCAATTTATTCCTATTTCAGTAATTAATTTTCTAACCCTTAATAAAAATGTTAGTAAAGATATTTTAGATAAAACAATTGATATAACAGATATTAAAGACTTATTAAGCTCATCTTTACAAGAATTATCAGGCGGCGAACTCCAAAGAGTATTATTAACAAGATCTTTACTTAACAAGCCAGATGTATTAATTCTTGATGAGCCAACACAAAATCTTGATATAAATAGTCAAAAAACCTCTCATAGACTAATTTACGATATTCATAAAAATCAAAAATGTGCTGTTTTAATGATATCCCATGATTTACATAGGGTTATGAAAAAATCAACTCAAGTTATCTGTCTATATCATCATATTTGTTGTATGGGCAAGCCAGTTTCGATTTTAAAGGATTCACAATTTAACAAGCTATTTGCAGATCACACTGATGATTTGATGGCTGTTTATAAACATCATCATAATGGCTATGAATAACTATTCTAAGCTATAATTTATCAAAAAATACAACTTATCTAAGCATTGTTTTTGTTAAAGCTAAAAATGACTATGATATAATTTGAACCTTTAACTTTAAGCCTAAAAACATGATAGACATTATTGAAAAAGCTTTTATTGATAGAGAAAATTTAACCAAAGAATCCGCTAGTACAGAACTAAAACAGGCAGTTAGTGAGGCTATTAGATTATTAAATTCAGGCAAAGAACGTGTTGCAGAACAAAAAGGCATCGGCGACTGGAAAGTTAATCAATGGCTAAAAAAAGCGGTACTGCTTTCCTTTATCTTAGAAGATAATACAATAATGAAAAGCGGATTTACCCAGTACTTTGATAAAGTACCAACTAAATTCTCTAATTTATCACAACAAGATTTTGATAAAGCTGGTGTTCGCATAGTGCCTCCAGCCAGTGCAAGATTTGGATCTTTTATTGCAAAAAATACAGTGTTAATGCCTAGTTATGTAAATATTGGCGCTTATGTAGATTCTGGAACTATGGTTGACACTTGGGCTACAGTAGGCAGTTGTGCTCAAATTGGAAAAAATGTACATCTTTCTGGAGGAGTAGGCATTGGTGGAGTTTTAGAGCCAGTACAAGCTAATCCAACCATTATTGAAGATAATTGCTTTATAGGCGCTAGATCTGAAGTTGTTGAAGGCGTTATAGTTGAACAAGGGTCAGTAATATCAATGGGGGTTTATATAGGCCAATCAACTAAAATATTTAACAGAAGTACTGGGGAAATCTCTTACGGACGCATTCCTCAAGGCTCGGTTGTTGTCTCTGGCAATTTACCTTCGGCTGATGGTAAATATTCACTCTATTGTGCTGTTATTGTTAAACAAGTTGATGCTAAAACTCTCTCCAAAGTGGGAATTAACGAAATTTTAAGAGACTTTTAGCGAAAACACACCTTAATTTAGTATTTATTTAAAATTTCTCAACTATTAATTTTTTGAATTAAAGCATTAAATGTTGCTAAATTTCTTTATTGTGCATTAAATTGAGGGTAAAATAACATTTATTTTAAATAAACTGCAAATCACAAAATGGATATTTTATTGCTTAATGGACCTAATTTAAATTTATTAGGATCTCGCGAAAAAAATCATTATGGTTGCAGCTCTCTTGAAGATATTGTTAGTAATTTAAAAAAAATAACAACTAATTCTGGACTTACTTTTGAGCATTATCAAAGCAATTCAGAAGAAAAATTAATTGAAAAAATTCACAAAGCAGGTGCTGAAAAAACATCTTATATTATTATCAATCCAGCAGCGTTTACCCATACTTCTATAGCTCTACGAGATGC
>CAKMYR010000072.1 GCA_929200175.1 uncultured Gammaproteobacteria bacterium | reverse complement strand
TTGATTTTGGTTCGCAATATACTCAATTAATTGCTCGCAACATAAGAGAAATTGGAGTGTATTGCGAGCTATTTGCTTGTGATGTAGATGAACATCTTATTACAGAATTTAATCCAAAAGGCATTATTTTATCTGGTGGACCTGACACAGTTAAAGCTAATAATTCTGCTAAAATTCCAAAAATTGTTTTCCAGCTTGGAATCCCTGTATTAGGTATATGTTATGGCATGCAAGCTATGGCTGTAGAATTTGGTGGTGATGCTATAGAAACTACAAAACATGAATATGGATTTGCCAAAGTCCGTGCTCATAATCACTCTCCTTTACTAAATGATATTTCTGATAATATAAATAGTGAAAATCATAATTTTTTAGATGTATGGATGAGCCATAGTATTAAAGTTAATGAACTCCCTAAAAATTTTGTTCGTATTGCATCTACTAATAATTGCAAAATTGCAGGTTTTGCCAATATTGATAAACAATATTATGGATTACAATTTCATCCTGAAGTTACTCATACTAAACAAGGAAAAAATATATTAAGTAGATTTGTAATTGATATTTGCAAATGTAAAAAAGAATGGCTAACTAAAAATATCACAACTACAATGATACAAGAATTAAAAAATCAAATTGCTAATAACAAAGTGATATTAGGCTTATCTGGTGGAGTTGATTCATCTGTACTTGCTGTTTTACTACACAAGGCAATAAGTAATCAACTTAGTTGTATATTTATTGATAATGGATTATTACGCTTAAATGAAGAAAATGAAGTAATGCGAATATTTTCTAAAAATATTGGAATAAAAGTAATAAAAATTAATGCAAGAAAACAATTTTATACCGCACTTAAAGATATCTATGATCCTGAAGAAAAACGCAAAATAATCGGTAAAACTTTTATAAAAATATTCGAACAAGAAGCTAAAAAACTAGATAATGTTAGCTATTTGGCGCAAGGAACAATATATCCAGATATGATTGAATCGGCTGGTTTTGAGAATAATAAAGCTAAGGTAATTAAATCTCATCATAATGTTGGAGGGTTACCAAAAAACTTAAAATTAAAGTTAATCGAACCACTTAAATATTTATTTAAAGATGAAGTAAGAAATATTGGCATTAATATTGGCATTCCTAAAACAATGATTCTTCGTCATCCATTTCCAGGACCTGGTCTTGCTGTTAGAATTTTAGGTCAAGTAAAACAACAATATATAGATATTTTGCGTTTAGCTGATAACATATTTATCCAAGAACTACAAAATCATAAACTATATGATAAAGTCAATCAGGCGTTTAGTGTATTTCTGCCAGTTAAATCTGTTGGGGTAACTGGAGATAGTAGACGTTATGAATATGTTATAGCACTTCGTGCAGTTGAAACTATAGACTTTATGACTGCAAAATGGGCAAAACTACCTTATGATTTTTTAGAACTTGTCTCTAATCGTATTACCAGTGAAATCCCTAAAGTATCTCGTGTAGTGTACGATATCTCTGGAAAACCTCCAGCAACTATAGAATGGGAATAAACCTAAATATAAAAAATTAAATGGATCAAATTGATGATATAAAATGGATGAAGCTTGCAATTAAACAAGCAAAATTAGCAAAAAAAAAGGAAGAAGTTCCAGTTGGGGCTATTTTAATAAAAGATAATAAATTAATTGCTAGTGCTCATAATCAACCAATAACTACAAAAGATCCAACAGCTCATGCAGAAATTCAACTATTAAGACTAGCGAGCAAAAAACTAAATAACTATCGCTTACCTAATACAACTATGTATGTAACATTAGAGCCATGCATAATGTGTCTTGGAGCTATAATGCAAGCAAGAATAGAAAAAATTGTATTTGGAACTAATGATGAAAAAACTGGCGCTTGTGGGTCTTGTATAGATTTAACAAACAGTGCTTGCTTTAATCATTTAATTAAAATTAAAAACAATGTTTTGCAATTAGAATGTAAACAATTATTAACTAGTTTTTTCAAAGAATTAAGAAAAAAATAATTTAACTAGCATACAATCCACCATTTACATGAATAGTTTGTGCTGTTATATAACAAGCAGAGTCAGAAGCTAAAAATAATACAGCATTAGCAATATCATCAACTGAGCCAATTTTATTTAAAGGAATTTGTCCAGTTAATTCTTTTTTATATTCTGATGGTAATTTTTCTGTCATATCAGTTTCAATAAATCCAGGAGCTACCGCATTAACTGTAATTCCTCTAGCACCAACTTCACGAGCTAAAGACTTAGTAAAACCGATAATTCCAGCTTTAGTTGCTGCATAATTTGTTTGTCCAGCATTGCCAGTTGCACCAATTACCGAAGATATTGAAATAATCCTACCTGATCTTTGCTTCATCATACTGCGTAAAACTGCTTTTGACATTTTATAAACAGAAGATAAATTAGTATTTATAACATCATCCCATTCATCAAAACTCATTCGCATTAAAAGATTATCTCTTACTATTCCAGCGTTATTAACTAAAATATCAATCTTGCCATAATTATCAATAATATTTTTAGTAACTGTTACAATTTGGCTTTCTTCTTTAACATCAAGTATTACTGAAGAGCCTTTGATATTAAGTTTTTTTAATTTATTATCAATATTTTCAACGCCTTTTTTTGTAGTTGCTGTACCTATAACTGTAGCTCCTTGTTTGCCTAAAGCAATAATAATAGCATCTCCAATACCGCGACTAGCTCCTGTAATTAATGCAATTTTCCCAGTTAAATTATTTTTCATAGATTTCATCAATAGTTGATTTTAAACTTGTGCAATTTATTATAGCATTAGCAATTAAATGCTTATCTATTTTTTTTGTCAGTCCAGTTAATACTTTGCCAGGCCCTGATTCAATTATTCTAACAATTCCCATTTCTTGCATTGTTTTTATAGTTTTAGTCCACATTACTGGTTTGTATAATTGAGCTATTAGTTTAGCTTTAATTTCCTCTATATTATTTGATATTTTTGCATCAAAGTTATGTAATACAGGCACTTGTGTCATATTAAAATCTATTTTATCTATTGTGTCTTTAAATTGATTTGCAGTATTTTTCATTAAAGAGCAGTGAGAAGGAATACTAACTGGCAATAAAACCGTGCGTCTAGCGCCATTTTCTTTCATAATTTGACAAGTTTTATGTACAGCTTCTTTATTGCCAGATATTACTACCTGACCATTAGCATTAAAATTTGCAGCTTCAACAATACCATCGCCTGAATAATCTTTACAAATTTTAATCACTTTGTCATCATCTAAACCTAAAATTGCTACCATAGCTCCATCTTTATTAGCTACTGCCAATTGCATCAATTCTGCTCTTTTTTGAACTAATTTTATTGCATCAGAAAAACTAAAAACCTTAGCAGCCAAAAGAGCTGTATACTCCCCTAAACTATGGCCAGCCATACACAAAGGAGATAAGGTAACTTCACTATTTAAAGCCTTGTAAGTCGCATAGCCAGCAACCAACATTGCTACTTGAGTATTTTTAGTTTGATTAAGAGCTTGCTCTTGTTCTTGTATGAGTTTGTAAAGATCAAAACCTAATAAATCACTAGCACAAGTAAATGTTTCACTAACTACAGAAAAATTATCATACAACTCAGATAGCATCCCTAAAGATTGAGAGCCTTGTCCGGGAAACACTATTGAATATTGCATTGTATAAATAAACTAAGATAATAAAACTTTATTAGAAGATTTTTTATAAAGTATTAGCTTTTAAATTTATGCCATTTCAATTGAAACATATTTACGCATAAATTTACCCTTTTTAACGAACTTAACTTTGCCGTTTTTAGTAGCAAATAATGTATCGTCTTTGCCTATGCTAACATTATCTCCTGGATGAAATTTTGTACCTCTTTGGCGTACTAAAATATTGCCAGCCAAAACTATTTGACCTCCAAATTTTTTAACCCCTAATCTTTTAGATACAGAATCTCTTCCATTATTAGTACTTCCGCCTGCTTTCTTATGTGCCATAATTATTTTAAGATTTAATTTTATTAATTTTAATTTTGGTAAATGATTGACGATGACCTTGTTTTTTCATTGAGTTTTTTCTTCGCAAAAATTTAATAATATTTATTTTTTTATCTTTGCTGTGAGAAATTACTTTTGCTTCAACACTAGTTTCTAGCAAAAGAGGTGTCCCAATTTTAATATTATCGCCGTCAGCTATCATTAATACTTCATTAAAAGTAACTTTTTTATCGGCCTCAATATCTATTTTTTCAATCTTCAAAGTATTACCTTCTTCGACCTTATACTGTTTACCGCCTGTTTGAATAACTGCATACATAAAACTACTCTGTAATAAATTTAGATGAATTATACCTTAACTATTTCTTTATATTAAGATTGTTTAAGTATAATTTGTATTTATTTTTTTAAAGGCAAATATAATGATAATTATACAAACTAATATTGGCAATATTAAAATTATAACAAACCAAGAAAAAGCACCAATTAGCTCTGAAAATTTTATTAACTATGTGAAAGATGGTTATTATGATAATTTAATTTTTCATAGAGTAATTAAAAATTTCATGATTCAAGCTGGTGGCTTTACCGAAGATATGGCACAAAAACCAACCAAATCAACTATAGAAAATGAAGCTAATAATGGCTTAAAAAATACCAAATATTCTTTAGCAATGGCCAGAACTTCGGAGCCTCACTCAGCTAGCTCTCAATTTTTTATAAATACTGCTGATAATTCATTTTTAGATTATCCCGGCCAAGATGGCTATGGTTATTGTGTTTTTGGAGAAGTAACAGAAGGTTTTGAAGTAGTTGATAAAATTAATAATATAGCAACTACAACTAAAGGCTACCATAATGATGTTCCAGAGCAAGCAATTATTATTCAAAAAGCCTATATGGAAGATTAATTTTTTTTAAATGAAACAAACTAAAACTTTAATAATATCAGATATTCATTTACTAAACGATAACTCAAAAAAATATGAATTATTTATAAAATTCTGCAACCAATGTTTAACTGAAGCTGATGAGTTGTTTATTTTAGGTGATTTATTTGAGGTTTGGCTAGGAGATGATTTATCTATTGATCATAACTTAGGGATTATAAATACCTTAAAAAAAATAAGTAAGGATATAAAAATATTCATTATGGTTGGTAATCGTGATTTTCTTCTAGGTTCTAATTTTGAAAAAAAATCAGGATGTGTTTTGATAAAAGAACCTTATGTACTAGAGCGTAATAATAATAAATATGTACTTATACACGGCGATTCTTTATGTACTAAAGATATTAACTATCAAAAAATGAAAAAGATATTACAACACCCAATTATTAAATTTATCTTTTTACATCTGCCGAAAAAACTACGCTTAAAAATTGGTAAAAAATTACGATTTCAAAGCATTAAAGCAACACAACAAAAATCAAATGATATTATGGATGTAGATGAAAATACAGTAAAAAAATTCATGCAAAAATATAATAATACAGATCTAATTCATGGCCATACTCATAAAAAAAATACCCATAACTATGATAATTATAAAAGATATGTACTAGGTGATTGGTCAAATGAAAGTGGTAACGCTATTAAAATTACTAATACATTAAGCCGGACTGAAATCAACTAAGCGCTCAACTAGATTAACATTAATAACTTTTAATAATATTTTTTCGTCTAATTTTTTAGGTTTTTTAAAGTTTATATAAGTCCTCATATCTAAACTTGGAATTGCTAATATCGTTTTATTGCCAACTATATCTAACACAACTCCTATACCAGTCCAATTAGGGTTTTGAATTAGATATAAACATTTAAAATGCTCATAACTAAAGCGTATTGCCATATTCACACTAATTGAATTTGCGTTTATAATACCAATTATTTTTTTTACATCATCATTATCTAAAGTTTTATTGCCTGCTATAAAATTTGATAACTGCTGATGAGCTAATAAATCTAAATATCTTCTAAGTGGACTAGTGATGCGCAAATAACTATCAAGGCCTAATCCATAATGAGCGGCATTATTAATTGATGCTGTTGATTTTTTAAAATTTTTAAGTACGGCAAATTTTTGTGACAAAGTTAAATTAGTTTTATTGTCTAAAATATTCTGAGGTATATCTACTTGATCTTGACCTACATAAGGCATTACTATTTTATTTTCAAGAGAAAATTTTGCAACAGCCCTACCGGCCATAATCATCATTTCGGCAACTAATTCTCTACTTTTGCTTGATTTTAATAAATCTATATATATTTTTTTATCTTTTAATTTAATATTTATATTTGTTGAATTTAAGTTGATAGCACCTTTTGATTCTCTATAATTTTTATGTAAATTAGCAAAATTTTGCAATTTTAATAAATATATTATGTTCTTCACAGGAATTCCCTTTT
>CAKMYR010000071.1 GCA_929200175.1 uncultured Gammaproteobacteria bacterium | reverse complement strand
CCATAAGTAGAAATTAGTAATTTATTTGCAGTTATAACATGTTTGTTATTTTTAATAGCTAGTTCTATTAATTCTTTGGCTGGATTAATTCCACCTATTAATTCTAAAACTATATCAATTTTGTCATTATTTACTATTGAAAAAGGATCTGTTGTTAATTTAATATTTTCAGTGGAGCAGATTCTTTTTCTATTTATAGTTTTTACAGCTGCAGTTGATATTACAATTTCTTGGTTACAACGACTTTCAATCTCAGCTTTATTTTTTTTTAAAACATTAACTACTCCACCGCCAACAGTGCCTAGTCCTAAAATTCCAATAGCCATAGTATATTAAAAAACCTTACAAATTAAATAACAAGCTATTTTTTGTTCAATAGGATTATTTATCATTAGTTTTATTGAAATAGTATTTATTTAGTCATCACTAGAGAAAAATCCTAGTATATGCAATAAACTAGCAAACATATTATGTAATGCTAAATACAAACCAACTGTAGCAGCAATATAATTAGTTTCGCCACCATTAACAATAGCAGATATTTGTGAAAGCATATAAGCGCCCATTATTAAAACTATTGCAAATGACATTAATAAACTAAAACCTGATGATTGAATAAAGAATATATTAATTATTGATAAAGCAATAATTCCAATAATTGCAAAAAATATCATTCCATTTAAAAAACTAAAATCTCTTTTGCTATTTTGTGCATAGAAACTAATGGAGAAAAATGATATTCCAGTGCCAGCTAAAGCCTGCATAACTAAATTAGCCCCGTTAGGAAGTGACAAATAATGATTTAACATAGGACCAATAGAGTAACCCAGCAAGCCAGCTATAGCGAATGCAGTCCATATTCCTTTAGCGCTATTTTGTGTTTTTGGTAAAACAAACCATATAATTGCTATTGCTGCTATTGAGCTTATTAATGCTGATGTAAAACTAGCGCCAGATATAATAGAGAACCAAGATGAAAAACCTCCAAAAACTAAGGTAAAAGAGAGCAATCTCATTGTATCTGACAATACTTTATTTTTTACTTTAAAATTTGCGGGTATTGAAGTTGATTGATAAGAATTCATATTTATATCTCCTTATATGTAAAATGAGTTATTTTACACTGAAATAGTAATAATGAAATTAATTTTAGGGCTTGGAATGACTGGTTTTTCTATTGCTTCATTTTTAAACAAGCACAATATTAATTATAAAATTGCAGATAGTAATAATAATCCTAAACTGCTAGTTAAATATAACAAAAAATTTCCTCTTTGTAAGCCTATACTTGGAAAATGGGATAAAAAATTATTAATAGACGTTGATGAAATTTTTATCAGTCCTGGAATTGAAAAAACTCAATCAATTGTAGTTTGGGCAAATAATAAAGGAATACCTATTACTAGTGATATTGAATTGTTTTCAAGATATGCTAATGCGCCTGTTATTGGGATTACAGGCTCTAATGGAAAATCAACAGTTACCAAATTACTAGCTGATATGATTATAAATGATGGCAAAAAAGCAGTATTTGGAGGTAATATAGGTATTCCTGCATTAGATTGTTTAAGTAGTGAGGTAGATTATTATGTTTTAGAAATATCTAGTTTTCAGCTAGATTATACTAATAATTTGAATTTATTAGCAGCAGTAGTATTAAATATTACTCCAGATCATTTAAATAGATATAAATGTTTTGATGAATATAAAAATTCAAAACTTAGTTTGTATAAATATTGCAAGTATCCAGTATTTAATTTAACTCAATCTCTTAATCTTAAAAATAATTGTGCAAAATATTTCACCATTGGGCTTGCAGAAAATCATAATGTATTTGGCACAATTGTTAAAAATAATATTGTTTATTTGACTAAAGGTAATGATATATTGATAAGCGCTAATGAAATTAAATTAATTGGCAAACATAATATTTTAAATATCTTGGCAGCTTTAGCCTTATCTTACCAAATTGGTTTAAATATAAATAATGTACTTAAAAGCATAAAATCTTTTGTTGGACTTGAGCATAGATTAGAATTATTTACAAGCAAAAAAAATATTGATTATTATAATGATTCACAAGCAACTAGTGCAATTGCAACTATTTCGGCTATAAAAACTATATCTCAAAAATATAAAGATATAGTATTAATTGCTGGCGGAACAAGTAAACCAGAAAATTATAGTGAATTATATAAAATTATTGATAAAAGAATTACATGTGTAATTTTGATAGGCAAAAATGCTTACGATTTTGCACTAGGTATCAAAAAAACAAAAATACTACATGCTAAAACTATAAAACAAGCAGTTTATTTATCTAATGGTATAATAACCGATGGAGCTATTTTATTATCTCCAGCATGTGCTAGTTTTGATATGTTTGATAATTCTAAGCATCGTGGCGATGAATTTAAAAAGTGCGTGTTAAATAGTTAAATTTTTTAAAACAAGGATAAAATTATGAGTAAATTTGAGTTACCTATTCGTGTTGGAGATGCTCCAGCTGTTGGAGATCAACCACCACAATTACAGTTTTCTGATATTAGTCCAGAAAGTATAAGAGAAGAGTTAAAAGCTTGGTCATTTTCCAAAATACCTAATAGCAGAGAACATGATACTTTAATATCTGTTCCTAGTGCTAGAGCCTTATGGCTAGATGAAAACCATAAAGCAGCACATGATGATGCTTTTATGAAGCCAGCACATAGTCGTGAATATTGTCATATTCATGAAGATGGCAGTATGCATATTGTTGTTCCAGAAGAAGTAGAAGATGAGGTAATTGCTAAAAAATGGGGATTAAGACATCCTTGGTATAAAGATGGAGTTAAAGAAATATTAACCTATGCTCCTAGAGATATTGCAGAAATGAATATTATGAAAAGAATAATCATTGAATCTTATCGTTATGCCTCTGGAGATTTAGAAAGTGAAATTAGTTTATAAAAATTAATATAAAAATCCTTTCAGTATCAAAAATAAGCCTATAACTGCAATTACTATCTTTTTATTTGCTATAAGAAAAATAATTGCAGCTTAGGCTATCTTCGCCTCTATAAAGGCTATTGTGCTATAATTAAAAATTTTATGCAAGTTTCAAAGCTACTTAAAGGCATAACCACAAGTAATATTGAGATTAATTTTAATGATTTATGTCTAAATTCTAATCAGATTAAAAATAAAGATATTTTTGTTGCATTAAGTGGCGGTAAATGTCATGGTATTGATTATATAGAACAAGCAATAAATTTAGGCTGCGTTTTAGTTTTATCTGATATTAAAGATTTTAAATGCACTATTCCTAATATTTATATTAAAGATTTAGCTCAACATTTACCAAAACTTGCTGCTAATTGCTACCCGAATGCGAAAAAAGTACAGACTATAGGTATTACTGGTACTAATGGCAAAACATCAGTAGCTTTTTTTATTAAGCAATTATTAGATATGCTTAATGTAAAAAGTGGTTTAATTGGAACTCTTGGTATTACTAATAGTAATTGTACTTCTAATACTACTACTCCTGACATATTGACTCTTTATAAGACACTTAACCAATATTATATTGATAATATAAAAATAGCTATATTAGAAGTATCCTCTCACAGTTTGGAGCAAAACAGAATTGCGAAAATTAATTTTAAACAGGCAATTTTTACTAATTTAACTCAAGATCATTTTGATTATCATCATACTTTTGAAAACTATAAACAAGCTAAACTTAAACTTTTTAAAAATGACTCTATTGATTGCGCTATTGTTAATAAAGATGATGCTGAACATTATTGTTTTTTAAATAGTGCGAAAAATAAAAAGCATATAACTTATAGTATTGATGAATTTACTAATATTAAAATTAATAAACATGGCTTTTTATGTCAATTAGATAATTATGTTTTTGAAACCTCATTATTAGGAAAATTCAATTTATATAATATGTTGGCGGCATTAAAAAGTCTTGAGCAATTAGGTTTTAGTAGAACAAAAATTATAATGTTTTTGCATAAATTATCAGCCCCTAAAGGCAGAATGCATAGAATAAAAAACTCATTAATTTTTGTTGACTATGCACACACTCCAGATGCAATATTAAATGCTATAAATACATTAAAACAACATTATCCAAACTTTAAAATATCTGTTGTACTTGGTTGTGGTGGTAACAGAGATAAAGATAAACGAGCTAAAATTGGCAAGATTATAAGTGAGCTAGCTGATTTAATAATACTAACTAACGATAATCCAAGAAATGAAGATCCAATAAAGATTATAAAAGACATACAATCAGGTATTTTAAATGCAAATGTAAAAGTTATTACTGATAGAGGATTAGCAATTAAGGCAGCAGTAAGTAATCTTAAACCAGATGAATGTGTTTTAGTAGCTGGTAAAGGACATGAGCGCTATCAGATTATTAAGAATAAAAAAATTGCTTTTGATGATGTTGAATTTATTAATTCTTTAGTTTGATATTCTTTATGCTAAAAGATAATACTATAAATATTGCTAAGTTATTTAATACTACTTGTAAGAGTATTGATTTTACAGGGGTTAGCATTGATAGCAGAAATTGTAATAATAAATTATTTATTGCAATAATTGGTCAAAATTTAGATGGGCATAACTTTATTGATGATGCCATAAAAAACGGCGCAAAAGCAATTATTGCTAGTAAAAAGATAAAAATTAAAGTACCAATTATTTATGTCAAGGATACAGCAACAGCATTAACAGATATAGCTCATTATCATCGCCTTAAATCAAATGCAAAATTCATAGCGATAACAGGCAGTAATGGCAAAACTACTACTAAAAATATGTTGTACAGTATTTTTAGTATAGTAGATAGCACACTTGCTACTAAAGGCAATTTAAATAATCATTTTGGAGTACCTCTTACTTTATTGGATTTAAAACCACAACATAAATTTGCCATTATTGAAATAGGTGCTAATCATATTGGAGAAATTAAGAGTTTACGAAATATTGTTAATCCTGATGTTGCTGTTGTTACAAATACATTAGATGCACATATTGGTGAATTTGGTAGTTTTGAAAACTTAATCAAAGCTAAAAGTGAGATTTATGGTGAAAATAGTAAAAATATTGTTAATACAAAAACTATCTTTAACGGTGATATTAGTTTTGGCTCTGGTGGTGATATTTTCGCTAGTAATATTCAAAATAATCAATTTGAATTAAATATTTTTCAAAAAAAAATTGAAATAAAATTACAGCTTGTTGGCAAGCATAATATTGAAAATTCATTAGCAGCAGCAGCCTGTGCTTATAGTCTAGGGATAGATATTAATATTATAAAAAAAGGCTTAGAAAATACCACAGCAGAAAAAGGAAGATTTAATTTTATAAAAGGTAAAAACCTAACCATAATAGATGATACTTATAATGCTAGCCCATCATCTATGAAGATTGCTATAAACACATTATTAAGTTTTAAAGGACAAAAAATTGCTATATTTGGCAAAATGGCAGAGCTAGGTAATGATAGTAAAAAATATCATAATCAAATTGGCAAAATTGCTAAGACTAATTTAGACTTTGTTTATAGTTACGGCAAAGAAGCAAAAAACTATAATGTTACTCATTTTAACAATCTTGATGAATTAGCAACCCATGTTATAAAAAACCACCCAAACGCAATTATTTTAGTAAAAGCCTCAAGAATGGAAAAATTTGAGAGAATAGTTAAACTACTAAAGTAACTAATTTATTTATCAAGGTTAATAATAATTTAATTTTTTAGCTTGCTGTGCCCACAATTTAAAGTTTTGGATTAAGCCTAGTTTTCTATATAAGATTTGATTTTTTATTGAAAAGATATATACTACTTTAGTAAAGTATTACTTTCTAACATTAACACTATATGAGGAACTATGTCATTATCTACACTAAAAGACAAAGGACAAATAACACTTCCTTCTGCTATTCGCAAAGAAATACAAGCTGAAAAAGGAGATATGTTTGATTTTCAAGTGCAACAAGACAACAAAATACTGATGACTAGAAAAAGAGTGATTTCGGCAAGTGATAGACAGATATCTTCAAGAGAGAAAAAAAACCTTTCCAAGTGGATAGGAGCTAAGCCGAATGTATTTAAGACAGCTGAAGAAGTCGATCAATTTATCCGTAATCAACGTAATTTATGGAGCTAAAAAATAAGCTAATTGGTAAAAAAGTTTATTTTGATACTAATATTATCATTTACTTGGTCGAAGGGTTTTTGCCATATCAAAAAACTCTTGATAATATTCAAGCACTTTTGGAAAGCGATGAAATAAAAGCTTACAGCAGTGAACTCAGTCTTTGTGAAACACTTATAAAGCCGTTCCAAGTTGATTCAACCAAAGGAATAAGTCTGTTTCGCTCATTTTTGGAAGAAAGCGCCTGTTTTGAATTATTCCCTATAGATAAAGATATTCTTATTCAGTCTGCTTATATTGCAGCAAATAAAAACCTGAAAACACCTGACGCTATCCATGTAG
>CAKMYR010000070.1 GCA_929200175.1 uncultured Gammaproteobacteria bacterium | reverse complement strand
GTACTCTAGTGATACAAATTCTATCTTTTTTGGGATTTTTACTAGGTTTTAGTTTGATAATTGCAATATTTTATTAAAGATATTCAATTTTGGATTGCTTTTTTAATAGCTTTTATTGCTATACCTTTTTTCTGTTTTACTTATTCTTATAATACTAGGGAAGTTAATTTTTTTTATGTATTATTGCTTTATCCAGTTGTAGAAGAATTAGCTTTTAGAGGTGCTATCCAAGACTTTTTAAGTACAAAATTAAAAAACCTATCATATTATAAAATATCGTTAGCTAATGTTTTAACCTCATTATTATTTGTAGCTACCCATTTGATTTATCATTCATTGCTATGGGCATTATTAGTATTTATACCATCATTAATTTTTGGTTATTTTAAAGATAGAACTAATAGCGTTATTCCCGGCATAATCTTACATATTTTTTATAATTCAATCTATTTTTATTTTGCTAAATTGATTTGTGATTTTTTATAAAAAATATTAATTTTGGTAAGGGTTTTTTATTTGGATTTTTTTTAAAATATCTATTTCCATATTTTGCATTTGTTCGGCATCTTTGTCTAAAGTATGGCTATATCCTAATAAATGTAAAATTCCATGGATAGCTATATGAATTAAATGATCTTTAAAGCTTTTGTTTGTTAATTTTGCTTCTTGTTTTATGATTTCACTACAAATAACTACATCACCAAGAATTGATTCTTTAATCTCGTTTGGCAACATAGCTTTAAAAGATAGAGTATTAGTTGGCTTGTCTTGATTACGATAAATTTTGTTTAAATTTTGTATTTCTTTTTTGTCAACAATTCTTATTAATAGTTCGCTATTAGCTACTTTTAAATTTATCATTACATTTTGTAAAATTAATCTTAAATTTTCTTCGTCTATAGATAAATCTTGAATATTATTTTGAATAACTACCATAGTTAATATTTATTGCTAAAATATTATTTTAGTTTATATAAAAATAAATTTTGTCATTAATTATTGAACTAGCTATTTTCGTTCCATTAAATAGAACATTTGATTACATATCAACTTATGATGTTAAGGTTGGTATGCGTGTTCAAACTACATTTAGAAATAGAAAAGTCGTTGGTATTGTAATAGCAATTAAAACTAAAAGCAATATTAAAAAATTAAAAACTATTGAAAAAGTTTTAGATGATAATCCAATTTTAGATAAAAATATTTTAAATTTATTATTTTGGGTTGCTAATTATTATCATCACCCTATTGGAGAAGTAATATCAACAGCTATTGTTAAAAATTTACGCGCTGGGAAAGAAGCTATTATTAAAAATGATAAATATGAGCCTAAAAAAATAATAGAGCCTAAATTTAAGATTACTGATGAGCAGAAAAAATGTATTGAACAAATTCTAAAATCAATTGATAACTATAAAGCATTTTTACTATATGGAGTAACAGGTAGCGGTAAAACTGAAGTTTATTTGCGGATTAGTAAAACTATAATTGAAGCTGGTAAACAAGTTTTAATATTAGTGCCAGAAATTGGTCTTACTACACAAATAATTAATAGATTTTCATCTCGTTTAAAAACTCGCGTAGTAACAATACATTCAAAATTAAGTCAATCTAAAAAATTAGATGGATATTTATTAGCTAAAAATCTTAGTGCTGGGGTTGTCCTTGGCACTCGTAGTGCTATTTTTACACCTATGCCAAATTTAGGATTAATTATTATCGATGAAGAACATGATAGCTCTTTTAAACAACAATCAGGATTACGCTATTGTGCTAGAGATATAGGCTTTATACGCGCTAAACAATCTAATATTCCTCTTATTTTAGGATCTGCAACACCATCATTAGAAACTATAAAAAATACCATAGATAATAAAATTAGCTATCTTGAATTAAATAATAGAGCTGGCGGTGCTGTTATGCCAAAAATTAACTTAATTGATATGCGAAATAATGCTAGTAGTATTTTGTCAACTACACTAGTTGAAAAAATAAAATACTATTTAGCTAAAGAAAAGCAAATAATGTTATTTATTAATCGCCGTGGTTATTCACCAATATATTATTGTATAGAATGTAACTGGAAAGCAAGATGTGATCATTGCTCTGCTGAAATGATATATCACTTAGATATTAATCGCCTTAAATGTCATCATTGCGCAAAACAAAAAATGCCTCAAAAACTATGCCCTGATTGTAAAAAAGATACTCTTAAAATGCTAGGTTTTGGAACTCAAAAATTAGAAGAAAGTATTAAATCATATTTTGATAATATTCCTATTATTCGTATTGATAGAGATACTACAAAACGCAAACAAGAATTTGATAAACATTTAAAAAATATTAATTATGGTAAGCCTTGTATTATCTTAGGAACACAAATGCTTGCTAAGGGTCATCACTTTTCTAATCTAGCTATGGTTAGCGTTATAAATGCTGATTCTGCACTTTTATCTACTAATTTTCGGGCAACAGAATATTTAGCGCAATTACTAATTCAGGTTTCTGGTCGTGCTGGTAGAAATAAAGAGCAAGGAGAAGTAGTAATACAAACTAACTATCCACAACATCCAATTTTTAATTACATAAAAACAAACAAGTACTTAAAATTTACAGATGAACTCCTAGAGCAACGAAAAAAAGCATTGATGCCACCATTTTCTTATCAGGCATTAATTTGTGCAAATGCTAAAGATAAACAAAATCCAGCTATCTTTTTACAAGAAATAGCTAATTTAATTGAAAAAATAGATATTGAAAACATAGAAATATTAGGACCAACAGAAAATATTATTGTAAAAAAATCAGATTATTACTACTTTAATTTATGTTTATTATCTACTGATAGAAAAGTATTACATAAAGTTTTAGCTACTATTACTCACAATATGTCAAAAATAAAACTAAAAAATAAAGTACGCTGGTATTTAGATATAGATCCAATTGAGCAATAAATTTGAAAAAATGTTAAATTAATTATTATTTATTAATAACTGATTTAATGGCGCGAGTTATAGTTAAAAGCTCACTATTTGTAATAATAAATGGTGGCATAGTATAAATTAAATTATTATAAGGTCTTAGCCAAACTCCATTATTTATTAAGTCCTTTTGCACTGTATTAATACAAACATTATTTTTCATTTCTACTACGGCAATCGCACCTAAAACACGCACATCTTTTACTTTATTATGATTTTTTAGCGACATTAGCTCAGTTTTAAGTGTATTTTCAATATTTTTAACATTATCTTGCCAAGCTGTATTTAATAATAATTCAATACTAGAATTAGCTACAGCACAAGCTAAAGGATTAGCCATAAAGGTTGGTCCGTGCATTAAAACGCCTACTTGGTTTGCGATATTAGTAGTTGTCATAGTAGCTGCAAATGAAATATATCCGCCAGTAATTGCCTTACCTAAACAAAGTATATCTGGTTTAATATTGGCGTGTTGTAGTGCAAATAATTCTCCTGTTCTTCCAAATCCTGTAGCAATTTCATCTAAAATTAGTAATACATTATATTTATCGCAAAGCTCTCTTGCTTTTATTAAATAACTAGAATCATAGATTTGCATACCACCTGCGCCTTGCACTATAGGCTCTAAAATCATTGCTGCAATTTTGTGATGATTTTTACTAAGTGTTAATTCTAAGTCTTTGATAGCATCATCAGTTGGAAATAAAGATGGGCTTTTAACAAAAAAATTTTTAAGCAAGATTCCTTTAAATAAATGATGCATTCCATTTTCTGGATCGCAAACACTCATAGCAGCAAAAGTATCGCCGTGATAACCGCTTGTTATCGTAATAAATTTTTGTTTATTTGGTTTATTTTTACTTTGCCAAAATTGTAAAGCTATTTTAAGAGCTACTTCTACTGATACTGATCCAGAATCAGCAAAAAATATTTTAGTTAGATTATCTGGAGTAATATTAATTAAGGTTTTAGCTAGATTAATTGCAGGTTTGTGTGTTATTCCCCCAAACATAACATGAGACATATTTTTAAGTTGAGCTTTAACAGCTTTATTTAGTACTTCGTTATTATATCCATGAATAGCTGCCCACCAAGAACTCATACCATCAATAACATTTTGCCCATTTTCTAAATGTAAATATACTCCTTTAGCAGATTTAACTAGATAAGATGGATTATCACTTGGTATTTTTGTATAGGGATGCCAAATGTGTTTATTATCAAAATAATTCATAGAATAAATTTTAGCTTATAAATTATTTTAATATCTTAAATATATATTATTTAGAATTAAGGTAAAGAGTAGCTAGGGTTTTATTTTATAGGTATTGTTTAAGTTCAAGCATTGAATCAATAACTAAATCAGGGTTAGAATCAACAATATTCTTTCCGTGATTATATCCATAAGACATACAAATAATACTAAAATTAGCTGCCCTTGAAGCCTTGATATCACTTACAGAATCTCCTATCATTAATCCATTTTTAGGCTCTATATTAAAAAATTTAGCAGCATGGAGTAATGGTAATGGATCTGGCTTTTTTTTCGGCAAAGTATCGCCTGATAATACAATATCAAAATAATTGAAAATATTTAATTGTTTTAAAATAGGTAGAGTGAATTGTTCGGCTTTATTAGTAACACAGCCTAAAATATAATTATTTTGCTTTAAATAATTTAAGCCTTCATCTACTCCATCGTATAAAAATGAATTTGCAAGATTATTTTGATATAAGTCTAAAAAAATAGGATATGCTTTAGCAAAATCTGATTTATTAACTATCCCTTCTAATTCACCAGTTAAGGCTCTTTCTACTAGTTTTGGCACTCCATTTCCTACCCAATCACGAACTTTTTTTTCACCCCATTTTTCTCTGCCTATAATAACCATTAATTCATCTACACAATATGCTAAATCTGGCACACTATCGACCATAGTACCATCAAGATCTAGCATAATTAATTTTGGATTAAATTTTTTCATTTAAAAAAAAATAATAGAGAATTTTATCAAATAATTCATTATACTTAATAATATGAAAAATTCTATTAATATAGGCTTTATAGGTGCTGGGAATATGGCTTATGCTATAATTTGCGGGATGCTTGATAATAATTTTCGCAAGCAAAATATCAAAATTAGCGATATAAATGAAAAGTTATTAATAACAAGGCATAATGAGCTTGGATTAGATACTTTTACCAACAATACTCTTTTAGCTAAAGAATGCCAAGTAATAATCTTAGCTATAAAACCACAAACATTAGCTTTAGTATGTAAACAATTAAAAAAATTTATAAATACTAAACATACAATTATTTCTATTGTTGCTGGTGCAAAAATTACTGATATTAATAACTGGCTGGGAATGAATATATCGGTAATTCGTGCTATGCCTAATACTCCAGCTATGATAAAGCAAAGCTCGATTGGCTTAATGGCAAATAAAATAACTTCTAACGAGCAAAAACAATTAACTGAAAAAATACTAAGCTCAGTAGGTACTTGTTTATGGGTAGAGCAAGAAAGTATGTTAGATGCTATAACTGCATTATCAGGAAGTGGGCCTGCTTATTTCTTTTTTATGATAGAAGCAATGACAAAAGCTGGCATAGAATTAGGACTTGATGAAGAAATAGCAAGAAAATTTAGCATTAAAACAGCATTAGGGGCTAGTATGATGGCAGATAAATCTAAGTATACACCTAGTCAATTAAGGGCTAATGTTACTTCAGAAAAAGGAGTAACCGAGTCTGCTATAGAATCACTAAAAAAACAAAATTTTGAACAAATCATAGCTAATATGATGCGTGTAGGCTTTATTCGCGCACAAGAAATAGGCTTTGAATTAGGAAATAATGATTAGTGTATTAAAAATTGATATTAAGCCATCAAAAATCTATTTAACAATATTCATTTCCTTTTATTTATTTAATATATTTGTAGCTTGGCATTATTTTTATAACTTTTTATTAAGTACTATTATTAGCATTATTATTTCAATTTTAGCTTATTTTTTTATAGTAAAAAATATTGCCTTAACTTTAGAAAATTCAATTAAAAATATTAGCCTTCACCAAGATTATATTATTATTACAAAAAATAATAATTCTATTAAAAAATATGATGCTTTTGAGCTTGTTTATCTATCGCAATTTTTACTTATAATAAAAATAAATAAAAAATATATTGTGATTTTTAAAGATTCTATTATCAATACTTCTTTATCTGCAATAATTCGTAATTTAAATATTATGCTGTATGGAAATAAAAATTGATAAAAATGATATATCAAAAAAGAAGAAAACAATTATTAAGTAAGCTAGCTAAAAATGCGTTAGTTATTATAGCTACTAATCAACAACAAATTAGAAGTAAGGATTTGCATTACCCTTTTCGTCCTAATAGTGATTTTTGGTATTTAACTGGGTTTAAAGAGCCGATGGCAGTTGCTGTTTTTTGTGATGATAATTACACTATTTTTTTACAAGATAAAGACAAACTTAAAGAAATTTGGGATGGAGAACGCTTAGGAGTTAAAAAAGCATTATCAAC
>CAKMYR010000069.1 GCA_929200175.1 uncultured Gammaproteobacteria bacterium | reverse complement strand
CATCTTATGTTGTTTTAATGTTAACGGGTGGTTATGTTCCTAGTCTCCCTTGTTTGCCTATTGTAGAAATAAAGCTACAAGGTAAAATTGCAGGCTACAATACAGACGATGTTATAGTTACCGTTAAAAATACAAATGAAAAAAAACAACACAAACTGCTGGGTCAAATAAAAAGTTCAATTCAAATAACTAAAAGTTCTAAAGATTTTAGTGAAGTCATGCAAGCTGCATGGGATGATTTTAACAATTCTGATCTTTTTAATAAAGACAGAGATATTATAGCATTAATTACTGGATTTTTAAGTATAACAGATACTAAATCAATTAGATTTATACTAGATCAAGCAAGATGCACAACAAGTAGCAAAGAGTTTTTTAGAAATATACAACAAGCTAATTTTAGTTCACAGAAATATAAAGAAAAATTAAAAATAATAAGTGATAGCTTAAAAAAAGCAAATAACAATACAGAAGTTTTAGAAGATGACATTTATAATTTTTTAAAGGTATTTCATTTGCTTATTTACGATTTAGATGAAAAATCAAGTGTTGTATTATCATTGATACACTCCCACATTTCGCAGTTATCGTCGGAGTGTCCAAAAGGTATTTGGGGACAAATAGTTACTGAAGTTCAACAATTTAATCGATCAGCAGGAACTATCACCAAAGACAATTTACCAGATGATCTATTAGAAAAATTCATCCAGAAAAGTAGCAAGCAAATACCACAAGAAATATTAGCTTCAAAAAAACTGCAGGAAGTCCCCAATCTTACTCAATATACAGATCTAGATGCGTATATAGCATTAATAATACTTATTGGTTGTTGGAACGAAAACAACGAAAATGATACTGCGGTTATCAATAAATTACTCGGAATTGAATATTCAGAATGGCAACAAAAAGCCCAAGCAATATTACATATGCCAAATAGTGTATTATCACTGAAAAAAGGCATATGGAAAATTAATAATAGAGATGAGCTGTTAAAAAATTTAGGTTCACGTATTTTTGACAATCATCTTGATAGTTTTAAATCTATTGCTATCGATGTTTTACAGGAGCTTGATCCTGCTTTTGAATTAGCTGTTGAACAACGACCTTTTGCTAACATTCATGGAAAGATACTAAAACACTCTCAAGAACTACGTCAAGGAATTGCTGATGGATTAGCAATTTTAGGAGCTAATCCTAAATATATTAGTTATAGTAAAAAAACTGAAGAAATATGTGTTTTGACAATCCGTGATATTTTTCATAGCAACAACTGGGTTATATGGGCTAGCTTAAATTGTTTATTACCTTCGTTGGCTGAAGCATCGCCAAATGAATTTTTAAATCTCATAGATAAAACATTAAAATTAACCCCCTGTCCTTTTGATGAATTATTTACTCAAGAAAGTGTTGGCGTTTTTGGTAGATGCTATATATCAGGTTTACTTTGGGCTTTGGAATCTTTAGCATGGGATGAAAAATACTTTAGCATGGTTTGTTTACATTTAGCAAAACTTGCTAGCTATGATCCAGGTGGTCAGTGGGCTAATCGACCGTTTAATTCATTAACAACAATTTTGCTACCGTGGCTTCCGCAAACTTTAGCACCTATAGAAAAACGTAAAATACTAATAAAAACTTTATTAAAAGAATATCCAAATATAGCTTGGAAATTAATAATAAGCCTGTTACCTAATACTCATCAGTCTTCTTCGCCTACCCAAAAACCAAAATGGCGAAATTTAATTCCTGTTGATAGAAAAGAGGCAGTAACACCAGAGGAATATTGGCAACAAATATCTTATTATGCCGAACTTGCCGTTGATTTTGCTAAAAATAACATAACTAAGGATATAACTAAGTTAGCAGAATTAATTAATTATTTTGATCAGCTACCAGAGTCTGCTTTCAATCAACTTGTAGAAGTGCTATCATCAGTAGAAGTTATTAATCTATCTGAAAATCAACGGCTCATACTTTGGGAAAATTTAACTAAATTTATTAAAAAACATCAACGCCATTCATCAGAAAAGTGGGCGATGGCTGATAAAGACATTATTAACCTTGAAACCATAGCTAATAAAATTGCACCAAAAAATCTAGTGAATTTATATAAGCATCTTTTTACCGATCGAGAACATGAACTCTACGAAGAAACTGATGATTTCGATAAACAACAAGAAAATCTTAACCAAAAACGAAAACATGCTATCCAAGAAATTTTTAAACAAGATGGTATTGACGGGGTTATTAAATTTGCTGAATCTGTAACAGCTCCAAGAATAGTAGGCTATGCACTTGCTTCTATTAATAATATAATTAAACAAAAGCTTTTACCTGCTTTTTTAGATACTACAAATACTAAACACCAAGATTTTATCAGTTTATGTATTGCAAAATGTAACCATCTTAATAGTCAATGGTGTGATAGTCTTGATACATCAACATGGACTAGCGACCAAAAAGCTCAATTTTTAGCATACTTACCATTTACTAAAAACACCTGGAGTCGTTCATATAAATGGTTAAAATCTGAAGAAAATAAATACTGGTCTTGTGCTACAGCTAGTCCCTATGATGAGAACGATGGCAACTTAACTGATGCAATTGATAAATTATTAAAATACAATAGGCCTATAGCTGCAATTAACTGTTTATATAGTATGATGTATTCTAAGCAACCTATTGAAGTTAAGCAATGTATTAGAGCATTACTTGACCTAAACGCTACTAATAAAATTGATGAAAGCATAGATAAGTACCATATTATTAAACTAATAGAATTTATTCAAAGTGATGCTTCAGCTCCTGAAGAAGATATTTTAAAAATAGAATGGGGATACTTACCACTACTAGATTATAATGATAAAGCTTACCCTAAATTTCTTGAAAATAAACTTGCAAACGACCCTAAATTTTTTGTTGAAGTAATACAGTTATGTTATAAATCAAAAAATACAAAAAACACTAAAAAAGTTTCTCAAGCAAAAGCAACACAAGCATGGAGGCTATTACATAGTTGGAAAACACCTCCAGGACTTAAAACTGATAATTCATTTGATGCACAGCATTTTAATCAATGGCTTGAGCAAGTAAAAACTCTTTGTAAAGAATCTGGTTATCTTGAAATAGCATTAGAATGTGTTGGACGAGTACTGTTTTATGCACCTGAAGATACCGATGGCTTATGGATTAATAAAGCTGTTGCTCAAGTTATAAATGAAGAGGATGCTGAAGATCTATGCAATGGTTTTAGTAGTGGAATATATAACTCAAGGGGAGTACATCGGGTTGACAAAACAGGTAAAGCAGAAAAAGATATAGCTAAAAAATGGTATGCTAAAACGAAAGCTGTAGAAAAGCTTGGTTACTTCCGTTTTGCTCACACATTAAAAAATGTAGCAAAAAATTATGAGCGAGATTCTGCACGTACTATTGAAGAATATGCTACAGATTGAAATAGGAAAATAACATGTGTATAGAAAATTGGATACCTACTCTTACATCTACTTCTATATTGGGAATAGTATTGTTTTGTTCAAAAGATCTAATCATTAATAAAATAACCCAAAGTGTTAAACATGAATACGATAGCAAGTTAGCGGAACTTAATGCTCGTTTAGAAAATGAAAAAAAAGAACGGCAAAGTATTAGAGATTTTGTATTTAATAACTTACAAAAAAGACAAGATCTACTATATGAAAAACAATTAAAAGCCGTTGATTCAATTTGGAAAGTAATATGTCATCTAAGCCAATGGGAATTTTTATGTGAAATAATGTGTCGTTTTAAACTAGATAAAGTATCAGATAATATTGAAAATGATCCTAAATATCAAGAGGCATTTAAAATTATTTCTGAACTTGATAATACATTACCAAAGTCTTCTATTAATATAAGTACAAATGATCTAAGACCATATTTGTCAGAACTATTATATTCTTACTATGAGGCTTATGCAACAATTATTAGTCATTATGTATTACTATGTAAATTATTTACAAATGGATTAACAGATAAATTTTCAGATACAGAAAAGATGAAAAAGCTTATCTTGTCTGTATTGCCACATAAGGAAAAGTTTATAGAAAAACATGGTGTCAATTCTTCAGGCTTTTTATTAGAAGAGCTTAAAGAAAAAATACTATATGAAATAAAATTGTTTTTAGATGGCAAATCTTCCAGTAATGAGGACATACAGAAAATAAATGAAATAAAAAAATCTATAAAAGATATTGACGACAGCAATCAAAAGATTGAGGAAAAACTAAAAAGTAATTCTAAACAAAGCACCTAAATTATTCTGTTTCTGTAATAAATTTTTCGTAACTATCAAGTTTAGAAAAATTTATAGTATAAGTTTTACTATCGATTTTTTCTAATCTAACTGAATCAATACCGATTTCTTCAAGCTTATTAGTTGTTAATAATTCACCTTCTTTTAAATCTAGTATATCACGCAGTAACCATTTGCCTAACTCTTTATTTGGATTAGACATTAGTGCTTTTGAATTATCTTGGCATACCTTGCAAGATAGCAGTTTATTGTTAGGTAGAATTAAATTGAATGGTTGATCTTTAGCAGGAAAGAAATTCGGTTTGATCTTATGAATATTTTGCGGAATAGGTATGTAGATTTCATTATAATGACGTTTTCTACCACTAGCATTCCATTGATTTAAACCAGATTTTTCATGTACATGATAATTTTTACCATAAAGCGGTAGGAATATTGTATCTTTAATCATATAATTATTTTGTGTTTTTTGTTCTTTTGTAAGTATCTCTAATAAATATTCTAGAGGATTATCTATTATTTTAATTTTTATATTAGCTAAAAAGTTATTTGTATTAAATTGTTTTAATAATGTGCTTTTAGATAAATTAAATTTATATTCTGCATAAGCATCGCAAAAATTGTATATATTATTATGCTTATTTTCCTTGTGAATTTTTATGCTAGATAAATCAATTTTATGCATAGGTTCTTCAAAAATTTTAAATACGCCTTTATCTCTCACAATGCAATGATATATTGTATTAGTAACACCAGAAACTCTTTTTGCAAATTCAATTCTTTCATTTCGTAGCTCAGCAATTTTATAAATTAAGTCTGTTTTTTTTAGATTATCATAACTATTTTTAGCTTTATTAAACTCTGCTATTTTTTGAAATGTTTTATTATTTTTTCGTAAAAATGTTTTTATGCCTATACCTGTATCTATTTTATTTATGCTTGCATCTAGGGCTATATCACTACGAGACATATCACATGCATCAAAAGCTAAACAATATATTTTTTCTGAAATTCTGTAATATAGATATGGAGTTGGTTTATCAGAAAAGAGTCCAGATAAACTCCCTATCATTTCTAAATATGCTTTATATTTAGCTATATTACTCGCAGAAAAACTATTAAAAGTCATAGTGCCTTTTTCATATTATGTGCTATTTTTTCTATAACTGGTATGCTAACACTATTACCTATTTGTTTATATAAATGAGAGTCAGCTATTTCAGGAAAAACATAACTATCTTTAAAGCCTTGTAGCCTAGCACACTCACGGGGTATCAATTTTCTTATACCATATTTATCTTTTATTATAGGAACGTTATGACCACCAGTACCCATATTAGCTGTTAATGTCGGGCAAACTCCAGACTTGTTTTCTCTAACATATTTTCTTCTCCATTGATATACAATATTTTCCTTGACTATATAAGGGCTTATTTTCTCATATAAAGGTTTATCATTATAATAATATTTACTACATACTTTTTTATTTTCTAATATGTCAGATAAATTTAATGTTAGTCTAGTTTTTTTTGGAAATGAAAATTTTTTTAATGAAGTTTCACTTTTAAACCCTACTATATATATTCTTTCTCTATTTTGTGGAATATTAGCATAATCCATAGTATTTAATACTTTATAAGATATAAAATATCCTAGTTTAGATAATTTATTTTCAATTTTTTGTATGGTTTTGCCACTATCGTGTGATATAAGATTTTTTACATTTTCTAATAAAAAAGCATTAACAGGTTTTTCTTTTAACAGATTAAGAATATCAAAAAATAAATCACCTCTACCAGTATCGTGAAACCCTTTTCTATAGCCTGCAATTGAAAAAGGTTGGCACGGAAAACCACCTACTAAAATATTATACGACGGCAAGCCACTAGGTTTTATAGCTTTGATACCTGATACATCTAAATTATTTTTAAAATTTAGGTCGAAAGTCTTTTTACAGTTAGGGTCTATATCATTAGAATAAATACATTCAAAACCAGCATTCATAAACCCAATTTTAATTCCACCAATGCCAGAAAACAAATCTATAAATTTTAATTTCATATATTTAACCCTGCAATTAAGCTATTTTAGTATATATAAACACCTATTTAGTAAAGGTGGTTATATTTTTTATATATCTCCTATCATAATTATGCTAAAAACACTATATCAATGATATTTTTTATGAAAAGATAGATTTTTAAGAGAAAAAACTTTGATAATCATTAGTATAATACTATTTTTTATAAAGGCAATATGCATTTGAAATCAGTTATTCAAGATAACAAAATCAGCATAGTACCTGTAGCCGCTAGCCATGCCAAAGGATGGGTAGAACACTGGCAAGAGTTGTTAG
>CAKMYR010000068.1 GCA_929200175.1 uncultured Gammaproteobacteria bacterium | reverse complement strand
CTTAATAATAAAGCTAAATTACTAGCTTCATTTAAGCTATCTAGGCCAGTTATTCTAAAACGAGACGAAAAAGTACCTTGAATGGTGGCGGCATTAATAATTTCTTTTGTTATACTGCGTTTTTTGATTTCTTTGCCATTTACTAAAACAGTTTCAATTTTATTTTCAATAAAAACTACTGCCATGCGATTATTTAGATATTTTTTAGTAGTTTCTAGCATTGATCTACCGCCAACACTATCTAAACTAATATTAACAATAGGGCCACTACCTTCTTGATCCAAGCCTGAAGATGCACCAATAATATTATCTCCAGAAGCGATTATTCTATTTTTTAGCAATAAAGGAGTGCCATCTTTAAAATAATAAAGTTTTGATCCAATAGGGTTTTTGCCTGTTCTAACTGTTGTTCTAGGATCAGCTTGTTCATCTACTAATCGAAATTCTAATGTTGCTGCCGTACCCAAAATATCTATTGCTGTAGTAGTATCTTGAACTCCTGGTAATTGTACTAAAATACGACTTAATCCTTGCTGCTGGACAACTGGTTCAGCAACTCCTAATTCATTTACTCTGTTTTTAAGGGTAATAATATTTTGTTTTAATACATTTCTCTTTAAATCTTTTTGTGCATCATTACTAATAGAAACTGTTAATAATTTATCATTTTTATCATCAATAGTAACAATTAAATCAGTAAATTCTGAGTTGATTAAATCAACAACCTTATTCCTACTTTTAGCATCTTTTAATTGAACAATAATATTTGTACCTTCTTTTTTAATACTCTTATACAAGCGATCAGAGCGTAATAAAGTACGCAATTCTCGTAAATATTTATCAGTTGCTGTTGATATTACTGTATCCATATCAACTTCTATTAAAAAATGCACCCCGCCTCTAAGATCTAAGCCTAATGATATGGCTTTAGCTCCTAATATAGATAGCCATTTTGGTATAGAAGGAGCTAAGTTAAGAGCAACTATATAATTATTACTAAGTTTTTGTTTTAAGATATCCCTAGCTAATAATTGTGAAGTATTATCATTAAATCTAACTAAAATTTTATTATTATTCAAACCTATAGATTTAATGGGAATATTGCCATTATTAAGTACCCTTTTAACTTTTCCTATATCACTTTTAGTTATTAATTCATCTGTATTTTTTGACAACTGAACAGCTAAATCCGAACCAAATATATTTGGAACAGCGTATAAAATTGATACCAGTATTATAAAAATAATTGCTGTATTTTTAATACTAGAATATTTTTTCATAACTAATAAAATTGAGAATTAATCAATACTACCTTTTGGTATTTTTTGATTTATTCCTTGTTTTTGTACTTTAATAGTGACTCCTTTAGCTATTTCAATTTTTGCAAAAGACTCATCAACAATCTCAACAACCTTAGCAACAACACCTCCATTAGTAACAATTTCGTCACCAATTTTTAATGATTTTAAAAGATTTTTATGCTCTTTAGATCTTTTTTGCTGCGGTCTAATTAATAAAAAATAAAAAATTACTGCTAAAATAATAATAGGTATAACTCCTCCTAAACCGTATGCCGGCTCTGAAGGTGTATTTACTGTCTCTGCTAAAGCAGGTGATATTATTAAATCTAAAATATTCATTTTATCTCCTTTTTAAAATTCATATATTTTTGTAAAACAGTTGGTATTTTAATACTTCCATCTGCTTGTTGGTAATTTTCTAACACTGCAACTAAGGCACGCCCAACTGCAACCCCTGATCCATTTAAAGTATGCAATAATATGGTATTATCATCTTTATCTTTAAATCTAAGTTTTAATCTTCTAGCTTGAAAATCTTCGCAATTTGAACATGAAGAAATTTCTCTATATTTTTTTTGCCCAGGCAACCATACTTCTAAATCATATGTTTTTGCTGAAGAAAAACCAACATCTCCAGAACATAATAACATTTTACGATAAGGTAATTCTAAATCCTTTAATATATTTTCAGCATCACAAGTAATATCCTCTAATGCTTGATATGAATTTTCTGGCTTAGTAACTTGAATTAATTCTACTTTATCAAATTGATGTTGGCGTATTAAACCACGAGTATCACGACCATATGATCCCGCCTCGGAACGAAAACTTGGAGTATGAGCAACAAATTTAATAGGTAAATCTTGCTCTTTTATAATAGTATCACTAAACATATTTATAAGTGGTATTTCGGCAGTTGGTATCAAATAAAAAACCTTATCTTTATCTTTATTATTATTCAAACTAGTTTTAAATAAATCTTCCTCAAATTTTGGTAATTGCCCTGTATTAGTAGCAGAATCTGTATTAACTAAATAAGGAACATAAGCTTCTTGATAATCATTTTTTGTATGATAATCTAACATAAATTGTGCTAAAGCTCGATGTAACAAAGCTATCTGATTAGTCATAACCACAAAACGAGCACCAGAGATTTTAGTAGCAGTTGTAAAATCTAGTCCATATTTTTTTCCCAAATCAACATGATCTTTAACCATAAAATCAAATTCTTTAGGTTTCCCCCAAGAAGACACTTCTATATTTTCATCTTCTGATTTACCAAGAGGAACTGATTCATGTAAAATATTAGGTATATTCATTAAAAAACTATTTATCTTGTCTTGTACAATTTTTAATAAAGACTTTTCTTTATCCAGCATAGCGCCTAAATCTGCGACCTTGTCCAATAAAGGTTTAGGGTTTTCATTGTTAGATTTTGCTTTTGCTATAGATTTTGTATAAGTATTACGCAATTTTTGTAGTTCTTGAGTTTTGATTTGATGTTTTTTTCTTTCATTTTCTAATTCAAGCAAATAATTATCATCAAAAGCAAAATTACGTCTTTGTATAACCTCTTTAAATGATTTAATATCATTTACTAATGATTTTCTATCTAACATTTTTTATATATAAAAAAATTATTGCTAAAATTATACTAGCTAGCCATAGTAGATTTTGTTTAAAAAATGACTATAACTAAAAAATAATATTTTCAGTCTACTTTTATTATTTCAAAATCTATATTAAGTCTTTTTGTTACAGCCTCTATTTGTATTTCGTATTTACTTTTTTTGCCATCAGTATCATAAATAACAATCATAGGTTTTTTCTTTGAAAGTATAGAAAAAAAGATAGCTTGTTGTACGCTATCAAGACTACTTCTTTTATCAAGTCCTGCTTCAATAATGTATTTATCATTTTCACAATCAGCGATTACAAAACCATCATCATAGTAATGTTTAGTTTCTGTTTCGCCATTAATAGATTCACAAAATATAGCATTATAATAATTTTCATTTTTTGTAACTGATTGTTTTTTATAAAAATTCCCAGTATATTTTAAATAAATAAAAACAACTAGCAAAATAAATAATAAAAACAATAAAATTTTATAGGTAACTCTAACAGAAGACATAAATAATATTATAAATTATCAAGCATTAAATTCTGATCTTAATAATTGAATTAAAAAGTTAAAATAAATAATCAAAGTAAAGAATTTATACCTAATAACTTTATTGTATTGCCTTAACACAGAATATCAAAAAATATGTAAATAGTTTGGGTGTTATATGGTGCTTAGATGTTTTTAGCACTTATCCTTTCCACACATAGCTACTCGGCAATGCCACTTGAGTGACAATAGAATTTAACTTTCTAAATAACGACTATGGTAAAGTAAATGCTCTTCAATAAATGATGAAATAAAATGATAACTATGATCATAACCCTCTTGCATACGCAAATTAAGTGTAACTTCTTTTTTAGCACAAACATCTGCTAAATTTTGCGGATATAGTTGTTTTTCTAAAAATTCATCGGCAGTCCCTTGATCAATTAGTATTTCATTAACACTTGCACCATTTTCAATCAAAGCAGTGGCATCATATTGTAACCATTGTTTTTCATCTGCACCCAAATAAGTAGCCAAACAAGTTCTGCCCCAGTCGCATTTTGTTGGATTACAAATCGGAGAAAATGCAGAAACAGACTTATAAGCACCTTTATTTTTTAAAGCACAAATCAAAGCACCATGCCCGCCCATTGAGTGACCTGATATAGATTTAACTCCTTTAATAACAGCAAAATTATCTTCAATAATGCTAGGCAACTCATGGACAATATAGCTATACATATTATAATGCTTATAAAAAGGTGACTCAGTAGCATCTACATAAAACCCTGCGCCTTTGCCTAAATCATAACGATTAGGGTAATCAACTACGTTATCCCCCCTAGGTGAGGTGTCTGGCATAATGATAGCCATTCCTAACTTAGCAGCAATTCTTTGCATCCCTGCTTTAGTTCTAACATTGTCATCAGTACAAGTAAGCCCAGATAGCCAATATAATGAAGGTACTTTTGATTTTTCTGCTTGTGGTGGCATATAAACAGAAAAAACCATTTCACAATTATTGACTGCAGACTGATGCGTATAGCGTTTTAAAAAACCGCCAAATTCTTTAATACTTTCAACTTCTTGCATAAATCAATATTTAAAAAACAACCACTGAGCGAATACTTTCACCAGAATGCATCAAATCAAATGCCTTATTAATGTCTTCCAAACCCATTGTATGTGTAACTAATTTATCTAATTCAATCTCTCCATTCATATATCTATCAACATAACCTGGCAATTCAGTACGACCTTTAACGCCACCAAAAGCTGTGCCTTTCCAAGTGCGCCCAACAACTAAATTAAACGGTCGTGTTTCAATAGTTTGTCCAGCCCCTGCAACACCAATTACCGTAGAGACCCCCCAACCCATATGCGTGCATTCCAAAGCATCACGCATTACATGTGTATTGCCAATACATTCAAAAGAATAATCTGGACCGCCATTAAAAGTATCTTGCATATATTCAACAAATGAGTTTTTAATGTCATTCGGGTTAACAAAATCTGTTGCTCCTAATTGCTTAGCAAACTCAAATTTATCAGGATTAATATCAATAGCAATAATACGTTTAGCTTTTGCGATCACAGCACCTTGAATACACGATAAACCAATCCCGCCTAGTCCAAATACAGCAACAGTAGACCCTGCTTCAACTTTAGCTGTATTTAGCACTGCACCAATACCTGTGGTTACGCCGCAGCCTAATAAACAAATCTTGTCTAGTGGTGCAGCTTTATTGACTTTTGCTAAGGCAATTTCAGGTACAACTGTGTATTCGGCAAAAGTCGAACAGCCCATATAATGAAAAATATCCTTACCATTTTTAGAAAAACGTCTAGTTTTATCAGGCATATATCCTGTCCAAACAGTTGGCGCAATAGTTTGACATAAGTTAGATTTTGTTGAATTGCAATACTCACACTCACCACATTCTGCAATATAAAGCGGAATAACATGATCACCAACTTCAAGATTTTTAACACCTTCTCCTAACTCAACAACTTCACAACCACCTTCATGTCCTAAAATACAAGGAAAAGATCCTTCTGGATCATCACCAGACAAAGTAAATGCATCTGTATGGCATACGCCAGAAGCAATAACCTTTAATAGAACTTCTCCTTTCTTAGGACCCATAACCTCTACTTCTTCAATTAATAAAGGCTTTTTCGGCTCCCAAGCCACTGCTGCTTTTGCTTTCATATCTTTTTATGTTATTATATTTCTGTCAGTAATGAAAAAAATTTATTCAATATTTTAAAATATACACCATTTCAAAAACAATCGCAAGTAAGTATAGGCTTAATATATCATCATTTCAAAAATAAAGGAGATATTGCAAGCATCCTACAAAAGAATATTATAGAACAAATGGATTTGGCAGTTATTGATGTCATTAATCAACATAAAAATTTTCAAAAAGAATATTTTAAATTATATTATTATTCACCATGACATTAGTTTGTAAAGTAGTATGGAATGGTATTTATGATAAACACCAAAATACGAACAATAAATAAAATAGGTTATAGCTCTAAAAATCAAAAGACTAACAATTCCCTACTTTCGCTTCAAAAAAGACTCCATACTAAAATTAGAAATATAATTTGGTAGTTTCAAATAATAGATAAAAAAATACCCCAAAAATCTTAAAAAGAATTGGGGTATTTTGAATAAAAAGCCTGGCAATGTCCTACTCTCGCATGGGGAGGCCCCACACTACCATCGGCGCTAAGTGGTTTCACTTCTGAGTTCGGGATGGATTCAGGTGGGTCACACTTGCTATTGTCGCCAAGCAAACTGGTTATAAAACTTTTTATAATTAAACAGTTTTATAAAATTTAATAAGTTTTTATATTTTTAAGTAAACAATAAAATAATAAAGTAAAGAATTTATACCTAACAACTTTGTTGTATTGCCTTAACACAAAATCTCAAAAAATATGTAAATAATTTGGGTGTTATATGGTTAATTCTCACGATCAATTAGTACAGGTTAGCTAAATGCCTCACAACACTTACACATCCTGCCTATCAACCTTGTAGTCTTCAAGGGATCTTTAGAGTAGTTAAACTACTAGGGAGACCTAATCTTGGGAGAGGCTTCGCGCTTAGATGCTTTCAGCACTTATCCTTTCCACACATAGCTACTCGGCAATGCCACTGGCGTGACAACCGAAACACCAGAGGTGTGTCCATTCCGGTCCTCTCGTACTAGGAATAGCTTCCCTCAAGTCTCCAACGCCCACGGCAGATAGGGACCGAACTGTCTCACGACGTTCTAAACCCAGC
>CAKMYR010000067.1 GCA_929200175.1 uncultured Gammaproteobacteria bacterium | reverse complement strand
AATAACCAACACGAGCTATTGTTTATTGTCGGTCAGCGGCATAAGTTTAATCCAGTAACTGGAGTAGCTCCAGTGAATACTACCAAGAAGAATTTATTAACTATATATAAAGAAAGTGATTGGAGAAATTTACCAATGATTAAATCATTAACTGCATTAGCTAGTTTATTGCATGATTGGGGAAAAGCAACTAAACTTTTCCAACAAAAATTAGTATATTCAACTAAAAAACATAAAAATACTTTTATACCTGATCCACTACGTCATGAATGGATTTCTTATTTACTATTCGTTGC
The DNA here is from genome assembly GCA_929200175.1 of uncultured Gammaproteobacteria bacterium. Taxonomy (GTDB): domain Bacteria; phylum Pseudomonadota; class Gammaproteobacteria; order PS1; family Pseudothioglobaceae; genus CAKMYR01. Next base: position 6,545 of record CAKMYR010000067.1, on the reverse strand, counting down.
TTTTGTAAATTTAAATAAAAATGAAAATAATGATGATAAAAATTGGTTACAGCAATTATCCCAAGGTAAGATTAATGAAACTGATATAATAAATGAGTTAGTAAATATAAAGGATAATGATAAGCAAGATTTTAAGTTGCCGCCAATTGCAGGTTTAATTGGTTGGTTGATTGTTTCTCATCATAAATTACCAGTAGATGTTAATGAAGTAACAATGGAGTCTTGTGATGAAATATCAATATTAGTAACTAAAATAAAATCTTCTTGGGGATATGATAACTCTAATCATGAAAAAAATAATGAAAATAGATTAAAAAGTTGTTTTATTTTTGAACGACAATTATTGACTAATTCTCAAGAATGGTTAAAAGAGTTAAAAAAATGGTCTAATAGACTTTTAAATGAACATGATGATATTATAGTTAGCATTAAAGATAACTCAATTAGATATACTTTATTTTTAGCTAGATTATGTTTAATTTTAGGCGATCATAGTTTTTCTTCGCAAGATAAATCTGCAAATAAAAACAACAATAGCAATGAATTATATGCAAATACATTATTTTTTAGTGACAAATTTAATCAATTTCTTGATGAGCATTTATTAGGTGTTTGTAAGATTGCAGTTAGTATTCCTAATTTATTGCAAAGATTAGCAACCGATTTACCTAAAGCAAAAGATGTAAAATTAATGCAACATAAAGATTTCAAATGGCAAGAGAGTGCTACAGATAAAATAAAAAAAGAGCGAAACCCTAAAAATGGTTTTTTTGCGATAAATATTGCTAGTATGGGGCGTGGTAAAACTATCGGAAATGCTAAAATTATGAAAGCGTTGTCTGATGATAGTAATAGCTTAAGATATAGTATAGCTTTAGGTTTGCGCACCCTAACTTTACAAACTGGTGATGAATATCGAGAAAAAATTGGATTAGACGATAGTGAACTTGCTGTGTTAATTGGTTCTCCTGCTATCACAGAATTACATCAACTTGCTAAACAAAATGAACAAGAAAACCAAGATAATCCTTATACCCAAAGTAACAATTTTGGTTCAGAGTCTAGTGAAGAAATATTTGATGCTTATTTTTCGGATGAACTCACAGGAGAGGAGTTTAATATAGAAGATAATAAAATTATTAAAGAAAAATTTGCAACATTGTTTGCAAAAAATAAAAAAGCAGTAAAGTTACTTTGTGCTCCTGTTGTTGTTTGTACCATTGATCATTTAATGCCAGCATCAGAAAATACAAAAGGACGTTATATACTGCCAACTTTAAGGTTATTATCTTCTGATTTAGTAATAGATGAAATTGATGATTTTACTGGTAAAGACTTAGTTGCTATAGGTAGGTTGATTTTTTTAGCAGCTATGTTGGGTCGTAAAGTAATGCTTTCATCTGCTACTATTACTCCTGGTATGGCAAAAAATTATTACCGAATATATCAACAAGGCTGGTCAATATTTAGTAAAACTCGTGATAATGTCAATAGCAGTATTGATTGTGCTTGGATTAACGAGTTTAAAACAACAATAACAACAATAACAGAAAACGATTCTAATCAGGCTTGTAAAGAGTATGCTAATACCCATGAAAAATACATTGCAGATCATATTGCTAAATTATCGACGCAAAAAATACTACGTAAAGCAAAAATAATTAATTGTGAACATATATTAGAGCTTAGCGAAAATAAAAACCAAGCTTATTTTGAACTGATTGCTAAAACAGCAAAGGAATTACATGTTGATAATCATGGTGTAGATAATAAAACAGGGCTAAAAGTTTCTTTCGGCATTATTCGCATGGCAAATATTAAGCCTACGGTTGAATTAACTGAATTTTTACTTAACTATATAAATAAAGATGAAGCCATAGATATTAAAACTATGGCTTATCATAGTAATCAAGTGTTGCTGTTGCGCCATGAGCAAGAAAAACATTTAGACGATGTACTAAAAGTTAGACGCAAGTCAAAAGATAACCAAAAAATATATCAAAATAAAATCATACGTCAACATCTAGATAATATTAAGAAAAATAATTCAAAGAAACAGCATGTAATGTTTATTGTAGTAGCCACATCTATTGCTGAAGTTGGTAGGGATCATGACTATGACTGGGCTATTATTGAGCCTTCGTCTTATAGGTCTATAATTCAATTAATAGGTAGGATATTACGCCATAGAATACATCAAATAATAAAAGACATTTCTACAGAAAATATAGCCATAATGCAATACAATATTAAAGCTATTAATAATTTAGATCATGAATTAGATAGATGCTTTGAACTTCCAGGATACGAATCTTATGATATGCAGTTAAAACAGCATGATTTAACTCAAATAGTAGATACCGAGGCTCTAGCCAACAAAGTTGATGCAACTGCACGTATCAGCAAGCCTAAACAGAAAGATTTTAATCCTGATTATAATTTAGCCCATTTAGAACATAAAGCGATTAATAAGTTATTAGGTTCTTTAGGTAATGATAGCGCAGCAGGGATAGATGGTTATATTAGTGAAGCTTGGTACTTAACAGCTTATCCGCAATTATTAATGCCCTTTAGAGAGCAACACGGAGAAAATATTGAAATATGTTTAGTGTATGATTATCAAAAACAACAAAGCTGGTTTAGTTGTTATGACAACAAACATAAGTTGCAACTAGATAGCAAGAAGATACCTGAAAAAGTAGAATTAACTTACAATATTAATAAACCTCTAATAACTAACACTCAAAATTTATGGCTAAATTTAAATTATGAAAGTTTAATAACTGAATATGCTGAAAAGAAACTAATTAAACAAGGTAAATTGACAACCGAAGAGAATCTAATCAAAACAATAAACGAGCTTGTACCAAAATATGGAACCTTAACTAGCTATAAATATTCTAGTTATAATTACTTTGATCAATTGGGTTTAGTCAAAGCAGATTAGTATTTAAATTTAATATGAGGTTTATATGGATAGTTCAACTAAAGACATTAAATTAGTTATAGAAAAGTTTTTTCTTGAAACTAAAAATAAATATATTGAGGGTGTGATAAAAGAGTATATAAGTGATTTAAAAACTGAAAAAACAGCAAAAAAGATTAAAGCAAGTATAGATAAAATACAAAATTTTTTAGCATCTCAAGATGATTTCAGTCAAGTTAAAGAAAGATTAGATCAAATTAAAAAAAAATTAACTAAAAATAATATAGTAACGCTGCATAAAGAATTTATTTCAATAATTACAGATGTTATGCATCCTGAATTGCAAAAATTAGAACTACTTTTATCAAATGAAAAAGTAAAATATGCTCAAGAGACTTTTACCTTTGGTAATTATATCCAAGAAGCATGTAAACAATTTACAGGAATGAATTTTAGTACGCACCCTGCAAAATTTATTCATCCAGATATTTCGCACCCCAAAGCTTCTGATGCAACAAAAAAGAAGAATGGTTATGCTAGTGCAATAATAGCCAATTGTAGTAAAAAAAATGATGGCTACTTAAGGTTTGGAAATGTTAATAATTTAGAAATTGATACCTTTGGTAATGCAAAGAAAGTAACTAAATTAGAAGATTTAAAGCTATATAATTTTTTTAATTTAAAGCATAATAATAAATTTATTTATGATATTTTAATGGAAAAACCAGAGGTTAGAGCTAAATTGTTTTCTTCGGCAGAAGGTGATTTTTGCAAACTATATGAAGCATTTGAAAGTGCTACTAAAACAGAAAAAAATATAACTGATCAAAGACTTAAGCAGGTTTATGTGCAGGTCAATAAGGATTATCATTTATTGTCTATTGTTAACCCTTCTGGAATTTTACTCAAGTTACGACAAAGCATAAATGATATGCATTACTGTAAAGAAGCTGAAGAGGCTAAAAGTTGTAAAAAAGAAGGAAAATACCATGAAACAGGTTATAAACAAATTTATGATTTAACTACTATTAATTTTGGTGGTACAGAAAAAAATAAACACCAAAATATTAGTTTTTTAAACGGCGAGCTCAATCAAGCATACCTGTTAAACAGCCTTCCACCTAAGTTATCTAATTATGATATAAGAATTCCAACAACGAACTTTTTTAATCAAACAATCAAAACTTGGTATTTTAAAGAACAATTTTTTAGATTGCAAAAACTCTATAAGCATCCAAGACCAAACAGCACAACACGTAGGCAAATATATGATTGCTATGCTGATATATTCGATTCTATATTAAAGTATGCTAGCCAAGTGCGTGAAGTTTTAGCAAATAACAACTATAAAGCTAAAATAAATATCCCTGTTGCCCAGCAAATTTGGTTATTTGAAACACAAAAAAATATTAAAGACAATAATTGGCTTGATACTATTATAAAAGCTATTGCTAGATTTATCGCCCTAGGCTGTGAAGCTAAAGATGAAAGATTAGCTGAAATCACCAAGGTTATAACTCAATATAAGGAGCAGTTATACTAATGGCACATAAATTTATATTATTAAAAAACATTAGAGTACAAAACGCAACTGCTATGTCTTCTTATTGTACTATAGGTATTCCAGCTGTTACTGCTATTGGTGGCTTTATACATGCATTGCAACGTAATTTAAAAGGTATTGGCTTTAATTTTGAATTTACTAAATTTGCTATGTTGTATCAAAATGTAGATTTACAAACATACAGACAAAATAAATTCGATAATGCAAAAATCATACAAATGAAACATCCAGTTAAGAAAGACGGTAAACTCCCTTCAATTATTTTGGAGCCTAGATGCCATTTTAACTTACATTTATTAATTTCAATAAGTGGTAAAATCCAAGATCAAAAGCAATTAGCTAAAACTATAGAACACCAGTTAAATAAAGGCATGAAATTAGCAGGAGGAGATATTATTTCTATTGATGCAGTATGTTTTGAATATATTTACGATAAAAAATCGTACTCTAAATTAATAAAAAAACTTAACCCTGCTTTTACGTTATTAGAACGTAAAGATCTCATTATAAACGAGATGACTCAAGGTAAAGATGCTTTAGAAGCCTTGTTGACTAACCTCGCTGTAGAAAATAAGTGTGAAAAAATATTTACTGATACGGAAAATGAAAACACACAACTAACTCCTGATGTAGAACCAAAATTTACAATTGAGTGGCAGTCACCAAAACGTAATAACATTGGTTGGATTATACCTATAGCAGTTGGTTTTCAGGGTATTAGCCCATTGCATAAAGCTCAAAATTCTCGAGATTCTAGTACTCCACATAAATTTGCTGAATGTATTATTACTTTGGGTGAATTTAAAATGCCTCATCGATTAAAGAGCTTAGACGATTTGTTTTGGCGTTATCATCAAACTAATAATGACAAATCTAATACAACTTATAGTCTATATTATTATAGCCAAAAACCTAATGTAGTACTTGATAATTATTACGATTAGTTTACTAATAAATTAATTTATTTTAACTTAAATATTAAGGAAATTTTTTATGTCTGAAAAGAAACCAACACAAACAAATAAATCTAGCAAGTTTAGTTACCCATCAGTTTTATCTTTTGCTAAACATATAGTGACGTCTGATGCTCTTATGTTTGAAGAAAAATGGGAGGATATTGAATCTAATGAGTTTAACTTTAATATACAAAATGCTACGAGACTATTAATAAACGATAAAACTATTAGGGGGACTATTGCACATGTAACAGCTACAGAAAAACAACAAAAAGATGCTAATATTCAAACAGTAGACTTTTGTTGCTTATCTCATGATAAAGATACTTTAGTACTAAAGTTTACAATTAAATTTTTAGGTGATATAGCTACTCCTTCTGCATGTGACAATAATGATTTTCAATGCAAATTATGCGAAAATATTAAAAGCTATATTGAAGAATTTCAACTTACCGAATTAAGTAGACGTTATGCTACTAATTTAGCTAATTTACGTTTTTTATGGCGTAATAGAATTGGTGTAGAGTATTTAAAAGTTAAGATTGAAATATTAAATAAACATGAAAACAAAAATGAAAATATATTTACATTTGAGGGACATAATTTTAATTTAAAACAATTTGATTCCACAGATCAAAAATTAAATAAGTTATCTAATTTAATAGCAACAGCATTAGCAAGTGATGATGATTTTTTATTATTACGAGTTACTGCATTTGCTAAAATTGGGGAAGGGCAAGATGTGTATCCATCAGAAGAATTTATCCAAGATAAAGAGAATAAAAAGAAAGGTAAAAAAACTAAAGTTTTGTATTCTTTAGATAAACAAGCAGCAATGCATTCACAAAAAATAGGAAACGCTGTTCGTACTATCGATACTTGGTATTCTGAAGATAATAATATGCCAATAGCGATTGAACCTTATGGTTCTGTCACTACTATTGGTAAAGCTTTTCGTTCAAATAATAATGATTTTTATACTATATTTAAAAAATTTGTTTCTTCTAAATACAGTGAGTTAGCAGATGAGGAAAAACACTTTATTGTTGCTATGTTAATTCGTGGTGGTGTTTTTGGTGAGAGTAGCAAGGAGGCATAA